>NZ_JARVII010000021.1:0-46024 GCF_029813755.1 Ottowia cancrivicina
CATCATCGACTCTCAATCAGTCAAGACCGTCTCAAAAGGGGGCAGCGCGGATATGACGCAGGCAAAAGAGTCAAAGGCGCAAGCGCCACATAGCCTCAGACACAATGGGGCTGCTGCTGGCCGTGGTGATGCACTCGGCTGGTATTCAAGACCGAGCAGGAGCCAGAGCTTTGCTGATCAGGCTGTTCTTGCACTTTGAGGGTCTCAAGACCATCTTTGTCGATGGCAGCTACTCGGGCAGCCTGATCAATTGGGCGCTGAGCATGTTTGGCTGTGAGTAATGAGAAACGAATCGAGATAGGCGGCAAGGCAGCTAACCACAGACTAGCCTTGCAGCCCGGTAAAGATTTACAACGCCGCAGGTTGCCCGATTCCACTCTTTCGCACCTACGGACAGATTTTGAGCAGTTTCTCAGTACGCAGCCTGGACCATCATCAGCGGTAACCCTTGAAGCCGTCGCCGCCGTCACGGCGCTTTTTGTTGCGGCTCATCATGTCGATGCTGGTGCGCATGGGGTCGGGCTGGCCGGGCGCGCCGTGGCTGGGGCCATTGTTGTTGCGGCGGCCGTGCAGATTGGTCTGAAGGGGGTTGATGTGGCGCGGCAGGCGGTCGTCGTCATCGTCGCTGTCGCGCGCGGGGCGATCCGCCTTGGGGCGCGGCTGGGCGCTGCGGCTTTCGCCGCTGCGGCGGTTGCGGTAGCGGTTGCGGCTTTTGCCAGGCGCAGGCTTGCCTGCGGCTGCTGGCGCTGCGGCCTGTTCGCCGGAGTTTTCCGCGCCCTCGGCTGGGCTGGCGTCTTCGGCCACTTTAGCAGCAAAGGATTGCGCCGGCTTGGCCGCAGATTTGCGCTGGGCTAGGACGGCCTTGTTGTCACGGATGCGCTGCATCATTTCTTGCCGCGCAGCGCGGGCAGCGGCTTGCATGACTTCGCGGCCGGGGGGCTTGCCCAGGCCGCCCCAGAGGGTTTGGCGGCCCATGGCAATGGGTTCGGCTTTTTCGCCTTCTTCAGGGCCGAAGCCTTCGAGAATTTGCACCGGAATCTGCTGGCGGGTGAATTTCTCGATTTCGTGCATGAAGCCTTCTTCGTCCATGCACACCAGGCTGGCGGCTTCGCCGCTGGCGCCCGCGCGGCCCGTGCGGCCAATGCGGTGCACGTAGTCTTCGGGCACGTTGGGGATTTCGTAATTGACGACGTGCGGCAGCTCGTCAATATCAATGCCGCGCGCGGCAATGTCGGTGGCGACCAAGGCGCGCAGTTCGCCGCTTTTGAAATCGGCCAGCGCCTGGGTGCGCGCGCTTTGACTCTTGTTGCCGTGCAGGGCCATGGCCTTGATGCCGTGTTTCGTCAGGTATTCGGCCACGTGGTTGGCACCGTATTTGGTGCGGGTGAATACCAGCACCTGGCTCCAGTTGTTTTGGCTGATGAGGTGGGCCAGCACTTCTTTTTTGCGCGCGCGGCCCACAGGGTAGATGACCTGGCGGATGCGTTCAACCGTGGTGTTGGGCGGGGTGACCTGGATGCTGAGCGGGTTTTTGAGCAGGCTGGCCGCCAGGGCGCGGATGTCATCGCTGAAGGTGGCGGAAAACAGCAGGCTCTGTTTTTGCTCGGGCAGCAGGGCCAGGACTTTTTTCACGTCGTGAATGAAGCCCATGTCCAGCATGCGGTCGGCTTCGTCCAGCACCAGAATTTCAACGGCGGACAAATCGACATGCCCTTGCCCCGCCAGATCCAGCAGGCGGCCCGGCGTGGCCACGAGAATGTCGATGCCTTTTTTGATGCGCTCGATCTGCGGGTTCATGCCCACGCCGCCAAAAATGACGGTGGATTTGAGCTTGAGATGCTTACCGTAAGCACGCACGGATTCCTCAACCTGCGCGGCCAGCTCCCGCGTGGGAGCCAGCACCAGGGCGCGGATGGGCCGGGGCGCGCCTTTGGCTGGAGCGGCGGCCGATTCGGACAGGCGATGCAGCATGGGCAAAGTAAAGCCTGCGGTTTTGCCCGTGCCGGTTTGCGCGCCAGCGAGCAAATCGTGCCCCGCCAGCACGGCGGGAATGGCTTGTTCCTGAATGGGGGTAGGGGCGGTGTAGCCCTGTTCTTGCACGGCCTGCACAATGGCCGGCGCCAGTTTCAGATCTTCAAAGTTCATTCTGAAAGCGGAGCGCCCCGCTTTTTGGAAAAGGGCGCATCACGAACCAGCCCAATCTGCCGGGCCATCATGTGTATTGACGAGCGCGGCAGGCCAGTTGAGAGCCGGTTGGTTGGTCAAATAGGCAAAGGCGGGCCATTCCTGATCAGCCCGCAGCCTCAGCAGACTGCTGCCCTGCGGCAAACTGGTGGGCCGCGAAGGAACGAGTGATTATTGCACGAAAAGCGTTTTTGATAGGTCGTGTCATCAATCAGGCGAGCCATACGCCAGCCGCTGCCAGATGAATGGCGCCCAGGAGGTTGCGAGCCGTCTTGTCGTAACGCGTGACGATGGCCCAGTATTGCTTGAGCCTGGCAAAGAAGTTTTCGATCAGATGGCGGGCTTGGTAAAGATGCGGGTCGTAGTCCCGAGCCGCCTTCTTGCTGCTGCGTGAGGCAATGACAACGCCTTTGCCTTGGGCCGGCAGCAGCTCGAGTACTCGAGCTTGGGCGTCATAGTCCTTGTTGGTGATCACGGTTTCGGCCGCTGTTTGAGCCAAGAGCACGTCGGCCCCTTCGAGGCCGTGCACCTGCCTTGGCATTTGGCGCCCAGCCCGCCGCAGCTGCGTCCGATGACTTGCGGTGCCTCCCTTTCTGCCACAGCACCGTGCTGGTGCACTCGCACGATGGCCGCGCCGATCATCGTGTACTCGTTGCCGGCCTGCTGCGCCAGGGCTTCGAAGACCCGTTGCCATACACCGCTATGGCTCCAGCGACTGTGGCTCAGGTGCGCCACCCGGAAGTCTGCGAAACGTGCCGGCAGATCGCGCCAGGGGATACCGGCCCGGTAGCGGCACGGCATCGACAGACAAGCGGTTGTCCTGTGCTCCTGGCTGGCCGGCACGTCCGGGCAGCCAATCCTTGATGCGCTCCCACTGATCGTCGCGCAACGCGTATCTTCTGGTCATGGCCCCTCTTCTGGGCTCTCGCCCGCAGGCTTCAGGCTCGGCTCTTGATGATTGATGACAAGCCCTAACAGGGTTTGTGTATATCGGCTCCTGATAGAGCTTCAGAGAGCGCGACGTGCCAGCACCATGCGCGTGAGATGAACTACGGAAGTAGCTTGCATCTTGCTCATGATGTGGGAGCGGTGCTGCTCAATGGTTTTGATGCTGACATTCAGCTTGCGGGCAATAAGCTTGCTGGTCTGGCCTTCCAGAACGTTTTGCATAACTTCCGCCTCGCGCGGAGTGAGCGATGCCAGGCGGCGCTCGAATTCCGGACAAGGCGCAGGTTCTGGAGCTGACACAGAAACAGAAGCCGCAGGAGACAAAGAGGTGCGGTTAAAGGCGCGCGAGAGAGCGGCTTCCAGTGCGTTTTCCTGGAAGGGTTTTTCCAAAAAAGTGACGGCACCTTTTTCCATGGCCTGCACGGCCAGGGGAACGTCACCGTGGCCTGTCATGTAAATGACGGGCAAGGAAGGCCGCGCCAAGGGGCCGGATATCTGGCGTTCGATAAGGATGTCGTGCACTTGCAGGCCACTCATGACGGGCATGCGAACGTCAAGCAGGAGGCAGGCTCGCTCGCGCGCAGGAGCATCAAGTGAAGCAAGGGCTTGCAAAGCCGGTTCTGCATCCTGGAAGTCATGTACGTGATAGCCCAAGCCGATGAGCCACCATTTGGCCGTCGCACAAAAGTCGGCGCAGTCATCAAGCACGTAGATAGTGCGGCCTATGGCATATGGGGCGGCCTGCGTGGGAAAGACAAGCGAAGACATCAGAGACCTTCCTAAAGTGCGGTCGGTGCAGACGCTTCATCTTCCGTGCGACTGAGGGGCAATGCAACGTGAAAAGTGCAACCGCCTTCAACGTTGCGGCTGAACCATAGGCGGCCATGATGCAACTCAATCAAGCTGCGGCAAATGTTCAGGCCAATGCCCAGCCCTGTGGGCTTGGTGGAAGCAAAAGGCATGAACAGACGAGCAGCTGCTTCATCGCCCATACCGCAGCCAGTATCAGCGATGGCAATTTCCACATTGCCAGCGCTTTCATCCATACGGCTGCTGATTTGCAGTCGGCGCTGACCCGCAGGGGTTTCCTGCATGGCATCAATGGCATTGCGCAGCAGGTTGACGAGCACTTGCTGAAGCATGACGCCATCACCCTGCACCTGTGCATTCTGATGGTGCAGTTGAATGCGCAGTTCAATGGCGTAGCGCTTGAGTTCCCAGTCCAGCAGAGTCAGGCTTCCATCCAGCAGGGTGTGCAGATTTACAGGCTCATTCCGGGGTTGGCGCGATTGGGTGAATTCGCGCACGCGGCTGATGATGCTGGAGGCGTATTGCATTTGATCCAACGCCAGCTGCACGCCCTGCTCCAGCATCGACAGCAAGGCAGCGTTAGACGGTTGAACCGCGACAGCTGCCATGCGCGCCTTGAGGCCGCGCAGCACATTGGTGACGGCGCCCAGAGGTTGGTTCAACTCGTGCGCCAAGGTAGTGGCCATTTCGCCTACAGCGACGTTGCGTGAAGTGAAAAGCAGGCGTTCGCGATCTTCTAAATGACGGCGTGTGGCGCTATCGCTGCTTTCCACAACTGATAAGTCCGCCGTTTCAGATGTCAGTTTTGTCAGGCGCAGCGCAGCCCCGCCAGCATGTGATGGCAACGGACGCAAGCTGGCCAGCCAGCGCGGCGAGGAGGAAGGCAAGACTGCAGCGCAGCCTTTTTCACCCTGGTGTTCAGTCGGGAGCAGCAGCGCCACCGTGCCTTGCCAGCCACCTGCCGCCAGCGCTTGCTCGCTGTCGGCCGGAGCGCCATGCAGCTGTGCTAGCACGTCATTCAACGTTTGGCGCCTGTCTTTCCGGGAGAGCGCCAGCCAATCCGTGAAAAGCGGAGAGCACCATTGCAAACGAGCGGGGTCGCCCGTGAAAAGGGCAACGGCCTCATCCTCAAAAACCAGCCAGGCTTGCTGGCCCAAGCGGGCCGCCTGGGCAGGGGTTGCGGGGCGGGTGGCAGACAAGGTCATGCATGAATTGGAAATCAGGCTTCCTCTTCAGATCCCAAGTCTTCCTCGAGGCGGCCGCCACGCTGACTCAGCTGCTGACGCAGACGTCCAATATGCGGCTGTAACTGCTGGCGCAGGCTGGCGCTGGCATGCAGGCGCACCTGCCATTCACCTGCGCCCGACTGAGTCAGCCGCAAGCCCAGAGCACCAGAAGTGGCACCAGCCAAAGGCAACTGCAACTGCCATTGCTGTCCCTGTCCATTAATAGCCATAGACTGCACCGCTCCCTGATGCTGCTGCAATAGCGCGGGAGAAGACGGCGTAATGGACTGCGCCGTAATGGCTTGCTGCTGCGTGGCAACCACCGGCGCGCCCGCGCCTGTCATAGCCTCTCCAGCGGAAACAGCTGTTACTTCACCTCGAAATGTTTGCAAGCCTGATAAAGGAGCTTGTGACAGCGTTGAAGGCAACTTCTCAGCCCAAGGCAGGGGAGCAGGAGCCGGCTGATCAGAAAGCTGCGCACCAGAAGAGCCTATCTCTTCATCTTCCACGCCGGGATGCAGTCGTGCTCTCAACAAGGCTTCATCAAAATCACGCTGCATTTTGGGACTGACGCGGCTAGATGCATGGGCGCTGCGGACATCATGAACATTTTGGGCATCACAAGAGTTGCGAGCGTCAGCGGAAGCGGAGCAAGATGCGGATTGGGCAGAGGAAGTAGTGGCGGTAGCGCTCATGGCGAGCCTCTTTCAAACGACAGTGCGTGCACTAATTGACGTAAAAGCCGGTTATAGCAACGGTCAAGCAATGTGAAGCTGCAAGGGTACAGCGGTTGGTCGTAGGAAGCACATGAGATTGTTATGTATATGTAACTTTAAGCATCGAAATGCGAACAAACCGCTACAAGAATGATGACGATGCGCCGTAGCCTTAGCAAAAAGCATTGAGAATGACCCATTCACTGTTTACCGCTTTCTTTGCAATTGCAAGCAACAGCTCCAAGGAAAGCTGCGCGCCAGACCCCACACTTTTTGTGTACACGGACAGACTTCGAACAGGTTCTGAAAGCACAAACTGGGCAGATTCACGTCCTTGTTTCAATAGCATCTTGCGCTTGTTTCTTAGGCGGCAGACTCTTTTTCACTCCTCTATTCTCGCTCCTCTTCCAAGAGCAACTCTGCGCCTGCCGCCCGGCGAAATTCAGCATCTACAAATAAGCCACACACGAATTTAGGCGAGAGTTTCTACACGGGCTGAACGATAAAAACAGTAATGCCAAACCAGCCTGTTCCAAGGCAGCAGCTTTCCCTGCCGCATACACGCTGGCGATGAAGCCGCCAGTGTCATGCAATTCGGCTGTTTTACTCAAGCGCGCCTGTTTCAGCCGTCCGGCACAAAAAACGGCCGCCCGAACTTGAAGCAGGCGATGCGGGCCACATCTGCGGTGCACCGCAGATGTGGCGGACGAGCAGCCTGTTTTCTTTATATCTGTTTGAGACAATTCTTTGCTGTGGACATCAACCAATTAATACAAGTTATTGCCGCTGGCGCGCTGCCCGTGCTGTTCGCCATTACAGTGCATGAGGCGGCACATGGCTATGCGGCGCGCCACTTTGGCGACCACACGGCCGCCATGATGGGGCGGCTTACGCTCAATCCGCTCAAGCACATTGACCTCTTTGGCACTGTGCTCATGCCGCTGCTGTTGTATTTCGCGACCAGCGGCGCTTTCGTTTTTGGCTATGCCAGGCCCGTGCCGGTCATCGCTCGCAATCTGCGCAATCCCAAAACAGACATGGCTTGGGTTGCACTGGCCGGGCCTGCGTCCAATTTCGTCATGGCGCTGCTGTGGGCCGCCATGCTGCTGGGCTTGCGTGCAGGGAGCGTAATGGAGCCGTTTCTCGTGCTCATGGCCCAGATCGGCATGACCACCAACGTGGCTTTACTGGCGCTGAACTTGTTTCCGCTACCGCCGCTTGATGGCGGGCGCGTGCTAGCCGGAACGCTGCCACCGCAGGCCGCACTGACGCTGGCGCGTGTGGAGCCTTTCGGCTTTTTCATCGTGATGGGACTGATCTTGATGGATGTGCTCGACTGGCTCTGGATGCGGCCCATCATGGGCGCAACTTACTGGTTGATTGAGATGCTGCTATCGCCTTTTTTCCGCTGAACCGAACACCTGTCGAAGAATCATGACTCCCGCCTCACACACTCCCACCCGCATTCTCACTGGCATTACCACCACGGGCACGCCGCACCTGGGCAACTACGTGGGCGCCATCCGCCCCGCCATCCATGCCAGCCGCCAGGCGGATACGCAAAGCTTTTACTTTCTGGCCGACTACCACGCGCTCATCAAATGCGATGAGCCTGCGCGCATTCAGCGCAGCACGTTGGAAATTGCCGCCTGCTGGCTGGCCGCCGGGCTGGACACGGAGCAAGTGACTTTCTATCGCCAAAGCGATATCCCTGAAATCCCGGAGCTGTGCTGGCTGCTGACCTGTGTGACGGGCAAAGGCATGCTCAACCGCGCTCATGCCTACAAGGCCGCGCAAGACCAGAACGAGGCCGCAGGCCGCGAGCTGGACGACGGCGTAACGGCGGGCCTGTTCATGTACCCCGTGCTGATGGCTGCCGACATCCTTATGTTCAGCGCCCGCAAGGTGCCCGTGGGGCGCGATCAGATCCAGCACATTGAAATGGCGCGCGACATTGCCGCCAGCTTCAATCACCTCTACGGCGAGCACCTCACCGCGCCTGAAGCCGTGGTTGATGAGCACGTGGCCCTGCTGCCCGGTCTGGATGGCCGCAAGATGAGCAAGAGCTACAACAACACCATCCCCCTCTTTGCCCCGCAGGAAGAACTGCGCAAGGCCATCATGGGCATCGTCACCGACTCGCGCGCGCCCGGCCAGGCCAAGTCCACAGAAGATTCAGCCATCTTCGCGCTTTACCGCGCCTTTGCCACACCCGCCGAAACCAAGGCTTTCGCCAAGGCTTTCGCCAGCGGCATTGCTTGGGGCGACGCCAAGCAGCAGCTATTCGAACGCATCAATGCCGAAATCGCCCCCATGCGCGCGCGCTACCAGCACCTGATGGCGCACCCTGAAGAAGTAGAAGCCGCCTTACAAGCAGGGGCCGCCAAAGCTCGCGCGCAGGCCACCCCCTTCATGCACACCCTGCGCCGCGCCGTGGGCCTGGCCTCGCTAGACATGACTGTGTCCACGCTGCCCGACAAGCCGGCTCCCGCCGCAACCGCCCTGCCGCAATTCAAGCAGTACCGTGAAGCAGACGGACTGTTTTATTTCAAGCTCACTGGCGCAGGCGGCCGCGTGCTGCTGCAAAGCCGCAGCTTCATCGCGCCCCGCAAAGCAGGGCAAGCCGTGCGCCGCCTGCAAACCGAAGGCGCGGCCGCGCTGCCTTCACTGCATGCTTCGCTAGAGCCTGTGGAAGATGAAGCCGCGTTGCTTCAAGCCTTGGCCGCTCTCCAGGCAGCGGCAAAGTAAAAGCATCCGTACTTGAAAACAGGGCATCAACTCATAGGCTCATGCGCTGAAAACACGCATTCAGAAACGCGGCTGAACAACAAGCCACAACGCCAGGCGGCACCGGTGCAGGCAGCAGCCGCATGGCGGCCTGATGAGAAAAGGCGTAAAACTCCTTTTCACCTTCTTCATTTCAGCGTCCCTGATGCCCCTATCTCCCTGATGCAAAACAGGCAAAACGGCTGAAAAAGCCACCCCTCGCGCAGCTCCATCCACCTTCGCAGACCTCCCTGCCATGAACACCCCGCCCATCCGCCAGAACCGCCCCCTTAACGCTCTGCGCCCCGTGCGCATCACACGCCACTACAACCGCTACGCCGAAGGCTCCGTTCTGATTGAAATGGGGCACACCCAGGTTCTGTGCACCGCCTCCATTGAAGAAAAAATTCCGGTCCACAAACGCGGCAGCGGCGAAGGCTGGGTCACCGCCGAATACGGCATGCTCCCCCGCGCCACCCACACCCGGGGTGAGCGCGAAGCTGCTAAGGGCAAGCAAAGCGGCCGCACCCAGGAAATCCAGCGCCTCATCGGCCGCGCCCTGCGCGCCGTCTTCGATCTCAAAGCGCTGGGCGAACGCACATTGCGCCTGGACTGCGACGTGCTCCAGGCCGATGGCGGCACCCGCTGCGCCAGCATCACCGGCGCCTTCATCGCCGCGCACGACGCCGCCGCCTGGCTGCTGGAGCGCGGCCTCATCGCCGCCAGCCCCATCCGCCAAACAGTGGCCGCCGTCTCCGTCGGCATCGTCGGCGGCCAGCCCAGGCTGGATCTCGACTACGCCGAAGACTCCGCCTGCGACACCGACATGAACGTCATCATGACCGCCGATGGCCGCTACGTCGAAATCCAGGGCGCCGCCGAAGGCGCCCCCTTCACACGATCCGAAATGGACGCCCTCCTCGCTCTTGCCGCCCAAGGCGTTGCCGAACTCACCGCACTCCAGCAACAGGCGCTGGCAGCGTGAAAGCCTGTGGCAAGCCAATACCCTGACTGGGAAACAAAAATCAGGGTATTTACTAAGCCGTCAGTTTTCAGTATATAGATACAATCAAACCGTTTCGTTACCTCAGTTACAACAGGATACCTGAAGGGGTGAGCTGCACCTGCTGGCAAATTGCTTTTTAATGCCAGATCATATTTTCTGGCCCCAAATGGCTGGAAACATTGGAAGCGAAGCCATGGATTTATTAAAACGCATATCATGAAGCGAAATTGTATCGCCCATATTCGCAAAACAGATGGCGTCGTCCAGTCTGCTCAAGATTATTTGATGGGAATGGTAGCTGTCACTAAAGTTGCACACATTCGCCAGGATTCATCCGGAAAATGGCATTTTCATTTGCTACAAAAACATCTGCAAAAAGTTTCCGAACTCGCCAAACGTTTCGCCGGGCGCTATGGGGCAGCGTTTACCGAATATGCGGGGCTTTTGCACGATTTGGGGAAATTTCAGGAAGATTTTCAGAAATATATCTGTCATGCGTCAGGACTTGAAAAAGAAAACGCCCATTTGGAAGATGTCGAATCTTCCAAGCTGTGTAAAATTCCGCATTCCACTGCGGGAGCCAAATATGCCGTAGAACGTCTCAATCCGTTTTTTGGGCATTTGTTGGCTTATTTGATTGCTGGGCATCATGCGGGGCTGACAGATTGGTATGACAAAGGCAGCCTGAAACGCCGTCTGCAACAGGCGGATGACGAGTTGGCGGCGTCTTTGTCGGGCTTGGTGGAAAGCAGTTTGTCCGAAGATTTTTTCCCGTTATCAGATGATGATCTGAAGCGGGATTTTTTTGCATTTTGGAAAGAAGGGGCAAAGCTGGAGGAATTGCATATTTGGCTGCGTTTTCTCTTTTCCTGCTTGGTGGATGCCGATTTTTTAGATACCGAAGCCTTTATGAACGGCTATGTCGATGCGGATGCTGCGCAGGCTACCGGGTTGCGCCCCAAATTTCCCAGTTTGGATGAGTTGCACCGGCGATATGAGCAATATATGGCGCAACTTTCAGAAAAAGCAGATAAAAATTCATCTTTAAATCAAGAACGCCACGCCATCTTGCAGCAATGTTTTTCTGCCGCAGAAACCGACCGCACTTTGTTTTCTTTAACCGTGCCGACCGGTGGCGGTAAAACTTTGGCGAGCTTGGGGTTCGCTTTGAAGCACGCACTGAAATTCGGCAAGAAACGCATTATTTACGCGATTCCTTTTACCAGCATTATTGAACAGAACGCCGATGTTTTTCGAAAAGCCTTGGGTGATGACGAGGTATTGGAACATCACAGCAATTTGGAAGTGGCCGATAACAAAGAAACCGCCAAAACCCGCCTTGCCACGGAAAATTGGGATGCGCCGCTAATTGTTACCACCAACGTGCAACTGTTTGAAAGCCTGTTTGCGGCAAAAACCAGCCGTTGCCGTAAGATTCACAATATTGCCGACAGCGTGGTGATTTTGGATGAAGCCCAGCAGCTTCCGCGCGATTTCCAAAAGCCGATTACCGACATGATGCGGGTGTTGGCACGCGATTACGGCGTTACCTTTGTGCTGTGCACCGCAACTCCGCCTGAACTTGGCAAAAATATTGACGCATTCGGTCGCACTATTTTGGAAGGCCTGCCGGACGTGCGCGAAATTGTGACAGACAAAATTACCTTATCGGAAAAACTGCGCCGTGTCCGCATCAAAATGCCGCCGCCAAACGACGAAACACAAAGCTGGCAGGAAATTGCCGATGAAATTGCTGTCCGTCCGTGCGTTTTGGCAGTAGTCAATACGCGAAAGCACGCCCAAAAACTCTTTGCTGCCCTGCCTTCTGACGGCATCAAACTGCATTTGTCCGCCAATATGTGCGCCACACACCGTAGCGAAGTGATTGCGTTGGTTCGCCGATATTTGGCACTGTATCGCGCAGGCAGCCTGCACAAGCCCTTGTGGCTGGTCAGCACGCAGTTGATTGAAGCCGGCGTAGATTTGGATTTCCCTTGCGTTTATCGGGCGATGGCAGGGCTGGACAGCATTGCCCAAGCGGCGGGGCGGTGCAACCGCGAAGGCAAACTGCCACAGTTGGGCGAAGTGGTCGTGTTCCGTGCCGAAGAAGGCGCGCCCAGCGGCAGCCTGAAACAGGGGCAGGACATTACCGAAGAGATGCTGAAAGCAGGGCTGCTTAACGACCCACTTTCCCCGTCGGCATTTGCCGAATATTTTCGCCGGTTTAACGGCAAAGGCGATGTGGACAAACACGACATTACAAGACTTTTAACGGCAGGATCATCAAATGAAAATCCGCTGGCAATCAAATTCCGCACCGCTGCCGAACGCTTCCGCCTGATTGATAATCAAGGCGTGGCACTCATTGTGCCGTTTATCCCATTGGCTCATTGGGAAAAAGACGGCAGTCCGCAAATCGTCAAAGCAAACGAGCTGGACGATTTTTTCAGGCGACATTTGGACGGTGTGGAAGTTTCAGAATGGCAGGATGTTTTGGACAAACAACGATTTCCGCAGCCGACCGACAACTCCTTCGGGCAAACTGACCAACCGCCGCTGCCCGAGCCTTTTGAACGCTGGTTCAGCCTGCTGGAAAGCGACCCACTCAAATATAAATGGGTTTACCGCAAATTGCAACGCTACACGATTACCGTGTACGAACATGAACTTGAACTGAAAAAGCTACCTGCGAATGCCGTTTTTTCCAGAGCGGGATTGCTGGTATTGGATAAGGGCTATTACAAAACCGTGCTTGGCGCTGATTTTGATGATGCGACTTGGCGACCTGAAAATTCGGTTTTTTGAAATGAAAGCAATAAGGAGATGATATGAGTTTCATCTTGGAAATCAGCGGCGATTTAGCATGCTTCACAAGGCCTGAGCTTAAAGTGGAAAGAGTAAGCTATCCAGTTATTACGCCGTCTGCCGCCAGAAACATCTTAATGGCGATACTGTGGAAACCCGCTATCCGCTGGAGGATTTTGAAGATAGAAATCCTGAAACCGATTCAGTGGACGAGCATCCGCCGCAATGAAGTGGGAACCAAAATGAGTGAACGCAGCGGCTTGCTCTATATTGAAAACAACCGCCAACAGCGTGCATCCATGCTACTGAAAGACGTTGCCTACCGCATTCACGCTGATTTTGTCATGACAAGCGAAGCGGGCGAAGATGATAACTACGTCAAATTTGCCGAAATGTTCAAACGGCGGGCAAAAAAAGGGCAATATTTCCACCAACCTTATTTAGGTTGCCGAGAGTTTCCCTGTCATTTCAGGCTGCTTGAAAAGGTTGAAGACAGTTTGCCGCGCGAAGACATCACCCAAGATTTCGGCTTTATGCTGTACGACATGGATTTCAGCAAATCCGCCCCACGCGATTCCAATAACGCCGAGCCGATGTTTTACCAATGCAAAGCGGTAAACGGCGTGATTACCGTGCCCCCAGCCGACAGCGAGGAGGTGAAACGATGATTCTGCACGCGCTCACCCAATACTACCAACGCAAAGCTAAAAGCGATGGTGGTGTTGCTCCTGAAGGATTTGCAAACAAAGAAATCCCGTTCGTTATTGTTATAGACAAACAGGGTAAATTTATTCAGCTTGAAGATACCCGCGAGCAAAAAGGTAAAAAGAAAATAGGACGAAAATTCCTTATCCCTAAAGACCAGCATACAACTGGCAAGAATGCTTATAAAGTAAGCAATATTTTATGGGATCACTACGGTTATTTGCTGGCTTTTCCGAAGGAAGTGGAAGGGGCTGCTAAAAAAACACCAGAAAAAATTGAAGCTGAAAAGGAAAAAAATCGCCTTTTAGCCAATAATCAGCATGCCAGCTTTACTGCCAAAGTAAACGAATTGAAACAGGCGCTGCCTGATGATGCGGGTGTTGCCGGGGTTGCTGCCTTTTTGGCTTCTGCGGAAGAAAAAAGCAAAGTCATGCAGGCTGCAAATTGGGCGGAATGCGCCAAAGTCAAAGGCTGCAATCTCAGCTTCCGTTTGGTGGAAGAAACGGTAGATTTGGTTTGTCAGTCAAAGGCTGTGCAGGAATATGTAAGTCAAGCTAATCAGGTGAAATCGGACAACGTCCAAAAGGGCATTTGCTTAGTAACGGGCAAACCTGCGCCGATTGCGCGGCTGCATAACGCTGTCAAGGGCGTGAACGCCAAACCCGCTCCGTTTACATCAGTGAATTTGTCGGCTTTTGAATCCTACGGCAAAGAACAAGGCTTTATCTTCCCTGTGGGCGAGCAAGCCATGTTCGAATACACCACTGCCTTAAATACCCTGCTTGCCGGTGAAAACCGCTTCCGTATCGGTGATGTAACAGCCATCTGTTGGAGTGCGAAACCGACTCCGTTGGAAGAGTATCTTGCTTCGCTGATTAGCGGCGGCGGCAAAGACAATCCCGATGCCCATATTGATGCGGTCAAATCGCTTTATAAAAGCTTGTACAACGGCAAATATACAAAACCAGACGGCAAAGAAAAATTCTACCTTTTAGGCTTGTCTCCTAATTCCGCGCGCATTGTCGTCCGCTTTTGGCATGAAACCACTGTTGCCGCCTTATCCGAAAGCATTGCGGCGTGGTATGACGATTTGCAGATGGTGCGTGGCGAAAACTCGCCATACCCCGAATATATGCCGTTGCCGCGCCTGCTAGGTAATTTGGTGGTGGACGGCAAAATGGAAAACCTGCCATCTGACCTGATTTCCCAAATAACTGATGCCGCACTCAACAACCGCGTTTTACCCGTCAGCCTGTTGCAGGCTGTTTTGCGGCGCAATAAGGTGGAACAGAAAATTACCTATGGCAGGGCAAGTCTGCTTAAAGCCTATATCAATCGCGCAATCCGCGCAGGTCGTCTGAAAAACATGAAGGAGCTAACTATGAGCTTAGATAGAAACCGTCAAGACATCGGCTATGTGCTGGGGCGGCTGTTTGCCGTACTGGAAAAAACACAGGCTGAAGCCAATCCCGGCTTGAACGCCACTATTGCCGACCGCTATTTCGGTTCGGCAAGTAGCACGCCGATTGCCGTATTCGGCACACTGATGCGCTTATTGCCGCACCATTTGAACAAACTGGAATTTGAAGGACGCGCTGTGCAACTACAATGGGAAATCCGTCAGATTTTGGAACATTGTCAGAAATTTCCCAACCATTTGAATTTGGAACAGCAAGGCCTATTCGCCATCGGTTACTACCACGAAACCCAATTCCTGTTTACCAAAGACGCATTGAAAAACCTGTTTAACGAAGCGAAAACTGCATAAGGAGCAAACGCTATGACTATTGAAAAACGCTACGACTTTGTCTTTTTATTTGACGTGCAAGACGGCAATCCCAACGGTGATCCCGACGCAGGCAACCTGCCACGTATTGACCCGCAAACCGGCGAAGGTTTGGTAACCGATGTTTGTTTGAAACGCAAAGTCCGCAACTTTATCCAAATGACCCAAAATGGCGAACATCACGACATCTTTATCCGCGAAAAAGGCATTTTGAACAACCTGATTGACGAAGCCCACGAGCAGGAAAACGTAAAAGGCAAAGAAAAAGGCGAGAAAACAGAAGCCGCCCGCCAATACATGTGCAGCCGTTATTACGACATCCGCACATTCGGCGCAGTGATGACTACCGGCAAAAATGCAGGACAAGTGCGCGGTCCCGTGCAGCTGACCTTCTCTCGTTCCATAGACCCTATCATGACCTTGGAACACAGCATTACTCGCATGGCGGTTACCAACGAAAAAGATGCCAGCGAAACCGGCGACAACCGCACCATGGGGCGCAAATTCACCGTTCCCTACGGCCTATACCGCTGTCATGGCTTTATTTCTGCCCACTTTGCCAAACAAACCGGCTTTTCCGAAAACGATTTGGAACTGTTTTGGCAAGCGCTTGTCAATATGTTCGACCACGACCATTCCGCCGCACGCGGACAAATGAATGCACGCGGGCTTTATGTGTTTGAACACAGCAATAATCTGGGTGACGCACCTGCCGACAGCCTGTTCAAACGCATTCAGGTAGCCAAAAAAGACGGCGTGGAAACAGCAAGAAGTTTTGACGACTATCTTGTCAGTGTGGATGATAAAAATCTTGGAGAAACCAAGCTGCTGCGTAAATTAGGCTGAAAATGACCGCATTTTCAACTGAAACCCAAGGGGAAAATCAGGACACGCGCCTGATTCCCCTTTCCGCCCTGCAACACTACGCTTTTTGCCCGCGCCAATGCGCGTTGATTCATAACGAGCAGGCGTGGGCGGAGAACTATTTGACCGCGCAGGGCAAGGCGCTGCATGAGCGGGTGGATTCGGGCGAGCCGGAAACGCGCAAGGGTGTGCGCTTTGAGCGGACGGTGCATGTGTCAGCGGAGAAACTGGGCATCAGCGGCGTGTTGGATTTGGTGGAAGTGGAAACGAAAACAGGCCGTCTGAAACCCGTGGAATACAAACGCGGCAAGCCCAAACCTGACCCAATGGACGAAATCCAGCTTTGCGCCCAAGGCTTGTGCTTGGAAGAAATGACGGGGCAAACCATCTCTGAGGGCGCGCTGTGGTATATGCAAACCCGCCACCGCATCTCCATCGTGTTTTCAGACGACCTGCGCGCCAAAACACTTGCCACCATCGCCGCCGTGCGCGAACTCCTAAACAGTGGCCAAACCCCGCCGCCCGACTACGGCAAACGCTGCAAAGCCTGTTCGCTGGTGGAGATTTGCCAGCCGGAGTTGCTAGGGAAACGGGATAGGAGTGTAGGGTATGTGGCGGGGTTGTTTGGGGAATAAAATATTTGTAAATCACCCAATAAAATTATTTTGATTAATATTAACCATAGGCATTTTTATCATGTATCTTCAAAATATTTACATTGAAAATATGGGCGCTATTGAAAAATTTAAATTAACCCATTCTCAATTATTCACTAGTGATAATACCCCTAAACCTATTATTCTTGTCGGCAAAAATGGCTCAGGAAAAACAACGTTGCTTTCAAGCATTGTTGATGCTTTGTATGAATTATCAAATGATTGTTTTTCTGATGTGTTGCCAAAATCAGGCATGGGGTATAAATATTTTAAGTTGTCTGGAAGTAGGAACATTCGAGTTCATAATGATTTTGCTTTTTCATATGTTAATTTTTCTAAAAAAGAAGGTTTCTACGAGTATCTAGATAAAAACGGTAATATTTCTATAGAGGAAATTAAGTTAAAATTTAATTGCTTGAATATTCTTCATGATATCCCTAATACAGACAAGAATTTTAAATATGCAAGTAAAACTAATGAAGATATTGATTTTAAGAATGATTTTTTAATTAATTCATATTGTTATTTCCCATCTGATAGATATGAACTACCATATTGGATAAACAAAGGAGCCATTGAAATTTCTGAACAATTTTCTGATGAGTTAGGTTTTGCTAATTATTTAGATAAAGATATTCTTATAAGAAAATCATTAAATCAGGTAAAAAATTGGATTTTAGATGTTTTTCTAGATTCAAAGGTTAGTATATATTCAAATGATAAAGGCCTGCATGTAAAAGAGTCTGAAAATATAGGTAATGCTATTGCTTTATCTCAATCAATTAGAAACATTGAAGAAATAATTTCAAATATCGTTCAGAGAAAGATAAGCATACAATTAAATTATAGAGGTATTGGCCAATCGCGGATAAAGCTATTTGATTTAGAAAATCAATGTGAGTTTGTACCATCATTAGATAATTTATCTGCAGGACAAAGTACATTATTGGGAATTTTTTGCACAATTATTCAATATTCAGATCGTACGAATTTAAATAAAAGCATTCATTTACAAGATATTGAAGGAATCGTAATTATTGATGAGGTGGATCTACATCTTCATATTGAATTACAACATGATGTTTTACCAAATCTCATTAAGTTATTCCCTAAAGTACAGTTTATCATTACAACACATTCTCCATTCTTTTTGGCGGGAATATCTAAAACTTTTTATAAAGATGATATTTTGATTATTAACATGCCAAATGGGATTGAGATTCAGTCTATTGATGATTTTTCTGAGTTTACTAAAGCTTACTATTTGTTCACCAATGTGACGAATGACTATAAAACTGAATTAGACAAATTGAAAGCAACTATTGAGTCTTCAAATAAGCCACTTATCCTTACAGAAGGAAAAACAGATTGGAAGCATTTAAAATCTGCAAAAAGGTCTTTAGAAAATTATAATGGCTTAGATATAGATTTCTTAGAATATGAAGATAATGTGAAAATGGGATCTGACCCTTTAAGTAAAATGATTGAATCAATAAAAAATATTCCTAATAATAGAAAGATCATTGCCATATTTGATAGAGATGAAGATTTAATTTTAAATAAATATGGGGAAGAACCATTTAAATATTTAGGTAATAATGTGTATGCTTTTTGTATTCCCAAGGTTAGTAATAATTTAGATCAAATATCTATTGAATATTACTATTCAGAAGAAAATTTAAAAACACTTGATAAGCAAGGGAGAAGATTATTTTGTGGTTCTGAATTCCATACATCAGGAAATAGTATTGATAATGGATACCAAACTAAAGAGAAAAATAAAGCAGGTAAAAGAGTAATTATTGATTCTAATGTATTTTGTGATACTGATAGAGCACAAGAAAATTCTGTTGCATTATCGAAAAATAATTTTGCTGAAAATATTTTGAATATGGAGGAAGGTTTTCAACATTTTGATTTTTCTAATTTTTCCAAAATATTTGATGTAGTTAGAATGATCATTAATCATGAATCGTTATGAGAAAACTGCAAAACACGCTCTACATCACCACCCAAGGCAGTTATCTGCATAAGGAGCGGGAGACGTTGGTGGTGGAGCAGGAACGTAAGAAGGTGGCGCAGTTGCCGGTGCATTCCATCGGGCATATTTTCTGTTTTGGCAATGTGTTGGTGTCGCCGTTTTTGTTGGGGTTTTGCGGCGAGAATAATGTGAATTTGGCGTTTTTTACGGAAAATGGGCGTTTCTTGGGGCGGCTTCAGGGGCGGCAGAGTGGTAATGTGCTGCTGCGTCGGGCGCAGTATCGGATGTCGGAGCAAAATCCCGTGCCGATTGCGCGCAATATCATTGCGGCGAAGATTCAGGCGGGCAAGCGGGTGCTTCAGCGACAGATTCGCAATTATGGTGAGAATGCGGCGATTCAAAGTGCGGTCGATTCGTTGAATATTTCGCTGCGGCAGTTGAAGGGCGCGGCGGAGCTGGACGTGGTGCGCGGCATTGAGGGCGATGCGGCGGCGCGGTATTTCAGCGTGTTCGGGCAGCTTTTGAGCGAAAAAAGCGGCTTTTCTTTTGACGGGCGCAACCGCCGTCCACCCAGGGATGGGGTGAACGCGCTGTTGTCATTTGTGTACAGCATTCTGGGCAAAGACATCAGCGGCGCCCTGCAAGGCGTGGGGCTGGATCCGCAGGTGGGCTTTCTGCACGCCGACCGGCCGGGGCGCGACAGTTTGGCGCAGGATATTTTGGAAGAATTCCGTGCGTGGTGGGCGGACAGGTTGGTGTTGTCGCTGATTAACCGAGGGCAAATCAAACTGCAGGATTTTGTTACCGAGGCAAGCGGCGCGGTGAGCTTAAAAGCCGATGCGCGTAAGCTGTTGTTTCAAGCCTTGCAAGCGAAAAAGCAGGAGAAAATTGTGCATCCGTTTTTGGGTGAAGAAGTGGAAATCGGATTGCTGCCGTATATTCAGGCAATGCTGTTGGCGCGCCATTTGCGTGGGGATCTGGCGGGATATCCGCCATTTTTGATGAGGTGATGCGCGGAAAACTTTCATGTTGATATTGATTACTTATGACATTTCCTTTGAGGATCCGCAAGGCCCGGTCCGGCTGCGCAGGATAGCGAAATTGTGCCAAGATTATGGCGTGCGTGTGCAGTTCTCTGTTTTTGAATGTGATATATCGCCCGATCAATGGGTGAAGCTAAAAATCGGGTTGCTTGATGTTTTCAACCCAGCAGTTGACAGCTTGCGCTTCTACTATCTAGGCAGCAAATGGCGGGGCAAGGTAGAACATTATGGAGCTCGGCCAGCGGTGGACGTGTTTAGGAGCACGCTGATTATTTAGTGATCGCTGATGGCTTGCTCCCATGAAAACACTGGCAGGTTAGCGAACGCTTCGGTTTTTCAACTATTAAGACGAATTTCCGCAGTTTGTATGGTGCGAGGACGACCGCTATACTTCCCTAACTCCCTGGGAATCGGATAGGTCAGCGAAAGGTGGCTTCTAATTGTCTGATTTTTAAAGAGTTTTCAAGTAGGGAGCAGCCGCCTTCGGGCGGCTGTGTGTTGAAACTGCTGCTGCGGAAGAAATGATTGTTGCAAGGCAAGCAGCCGCCTTCGGGCGGCTGTGTGTTGAAACGTGCTGCCCACGCTTGTGCCCGCATTTGCTCCCGGGCAGCCGCCTTCGGGCGGCTGTGTGTTGAAACTTATCTCAATCAGATTTTCACAGCCGGGCACAATAGGCAGCCGCCTTCGGGCGGCTGTGTGTTGAAACGTCGCTCGCCGAAACGTGGGAAGAAGAAGGCAGCGGCAGCCGCCTTCGGGCGGCTGTGTGTTGAAACAGTGCGTACCGGCGCATCTGCGCGACCACCTCATGCAGCCGCCTTCGGGCGGCTGTGTGTTGAAACAATTGCGGCAGCAAATCCCGCTAGGGAGCCGGAAGCAGCCGCCTTCGGGCGGCTGTGTGTTGAAACAAGAAAATCAACACTTTGGACAAGGGGTTTGGATGCAGCCGCCTTCGGGCGGCTGTGTGTTGAAACACACACAGCCCGCTGTGTTACGCAAGCTGAAACGCAGCCGCCTTCGGGCGGCTGTGTGTTGAAACGCGGCAGTGGTCTTTGTCCCACCAAAAAAGGCGGGCAGCCGCCTTCGGGCGGCTGTGTGTTGAAACACGCCCAATACGTCAGCGAGCGCGAAGCTGATGGGCAGCCGCCTTCGGGCGGCTGTGTGTTGAAACAGGGTGGCTTCGCCCTCTTTTTCGGCGGAGCCAACAGCAGCCGCCTTCGGGCGGCTGTGTGTTGAAACCACGCCCGCCCGGAAAAGCCCTCTTCGCCGCCGAAGCAGCCGCCTTCGGGCGGCTGTGTGTTGAAACGCCTGTGGTTTACGGCCAAGGGCGCCAACGGCGTGGCAGCCGCCTTCGGGCGGCTGTGTGTTGAAACGTCTTTAAACGCCATGTAAGCGGCCGTGAGGCCGCAGCCGCCTTCGGGCGGCTGTGTGTTGAAACCACGCGGTGTAGTTGGGCGTGGGGGCGGCGGCGGCCGCAGCCGCCTTCGGGCGGCTGTGTGTTGAAACGTCTTGCGCGATGGGGCGCTCGCGCTCGATGTAGAGCAGCCGCCTTCGGGCGGCTGTGTGTTGAAACAAATCAACCATCCATTTAGGACAAGTACCACTATTGGCAGCCGCCTTCGGGCGGCTGTGTGTTGAAACATCACGGCGTATCTGTGACCGAGACGCTGGACGGGCAGCCGCCTTCGGGCGGCTGTGTGTTGAAACTCTGTGCAGCTTGCCTTGTGTTGTTGCTGGCCGCAGCAGCCGCCTTCGGGCGGCTGTGTGTTGAAACAGCTCCGCAAGCGAGTCCACGGCATACCGGCATTGGCAGCCGCCTTCGGGCGGCTGTGTGTTGAAACAGCATGCCCGGCCTCCCGCCCACGCAATCAGCGCCGGCAGCCGCCTTCGGGCGGCTGTGTGTTGAAACTTTTCGCGTGGGCCGCGCGCGCCGGCGCGGTGCCGCAGCCGCCTTCGGGCGGCTGTGTGTTGAAACCGGCTCCTGGCCCATATCCTCAATCAGCATCGCCGCAGCCGCCTTCGGGCGGCTGTGTGTTGAAACAGCGGCGTGCTGCCACTCGACGCCCTGACGCTCCGCAGCCGCCTTCGGGCGGCTGTGTGTTGAAACCTTAAAACGCTTCGCAAAATTGCAGGCGCAGGACGCAGCCGCCTTCGGGCGGCTGTGTGTTGAAACCCACAGCGCCCAGCGGGCGCCGCAGTGCTGCTTGGCAGCCGCCTTCGGGCGGCTGTGTGTTGAAACGTATCGGGCGGTATGCGTGATGTCCGCCTTGGCGCGCAGCCGCCTTCGGGCGGCTGTGTGTTGAAACATCCAGCGCTTCGTAACGGGTTTTGTTCGAGCGGGCAGCCGCCTTCGGGCGGCTGTGTGTTGAAACCGCCCCCGCGCCCGTGTGGGTGGACATGGCGGGGCAGCCGCCTTCGGGCGGCTGTGTGTTGAAACCGCGCCGCGTTTTTCGGGCGGGGTGCAGAGGCGGGCAGCCGCCTTCGGGCGGCTGTGTGTTGAAACCGCCCCCGCGCCCGTGTGGCTGGACATGGCGGGGGCGGCAGCCGCCTTCGGGCGGCTGTGTGTTGAAACGGCAAATCGCTATCCATGCGCCCCGCCGCATGGATGCAGCCGCCTTCGGGCGGCTGTGTGTTGAAACGACCCCAATCACGAAGCCGACGCGGCCATGATGCGCAGCCGCCTTCGGGCGGCTGTGTGTTGAAACTTGCTTGCTTGCCTTGGCTTGTCCTTTGTCCACTGGCAGCCGCCTTCGGGCGGCTGTGTGTTGAAACACGCGGGTGCCGGGCGGGATGGTGATGAGGGCGGCAGCCGCCTTCGGGCGGCTGTGTGTTGAAACCTGATTTCGACCTCAAAACGAACCCACTTGCTACCGCAGCCGCCTTCGGGCGGCTGTGTGTTGAAACTCCTTATTGAATGCATCCATAATCAACCGGTGAAGCAGCCGCCTTCGGGCGGCTGTGTGTTGAAACGCGCATCGGCGGGCGTGGGGGTGTATGACTCGCCGCGCGCAGCCGCCTTCGGGCGGCTGTGTGTTGAAACGCGCAGGGTCTGGATACCGAGCCAGCAGGCAGCGGGCAGCCGCCTTCGGGCGGCTGTGTGTTGAAACGATGAGTTTGTCCAGGTAGTGCCTGGCTTTTTGCGCAGCCGCCTTCGGGCGGCTGTGTGTTGAAACGATGCCGTTCGCAAGCTCGTTGTAACCCAGCACGCAGCCGCCTTCGGGCGGCTGTGTGTTGAAACAACGCAAGGTCTGCAAACCGTGGACGAGGACGGCGAGCAGCCGCCTTCGGGCGGCTGTGTGTTGAAACAACGGCTTGCTAACTTTGCAGCTTTGGCCTAGGGCGCAGCCGCCTTCGGGCGGCTGTGTGTTGAAACGTGTACGCGGCACATGGCAAAGGTGCGAGGGGCGCAGCCGCCTTCGGGCGGCTGTGTGTTGAAACAGATAAGGATAAATACCTAGCCGCCGCCGAGCGAGCAGCCGCCTTCGGGCGGCTGTGTGTTGAAACAGGCGCTGGGTCAGGCGCTTGATCAGGCGCGTGAGCGCAGCCGCCTTCGGGCGGCTGTGTGTTGAAACGCGCCGCACACTGGCCGCATGCCGGAAGACCCCGCAGCCGCCTTCGGGCGGCTGTGTGTTGAAACTACCGTCCGCGCCAGGCCTGGCCACAAACTGAAGCAGCCGCCTTCGGGCGGCTGTGTGTTGAAACGAGCGCATCCTGGCCGCCATCAAGGCCGACGTAGGCAGCCGCCTTCGGGCGGCTGTGTGTTGAAACTGCAAAGCATCAAAGCCGAAATCGTGCGCCTGCTGGCAGCCGCCTTCGGGCGGCTGTGTGTTGAAACACGGCAGTGCTGGGCGCGGGCGGCGAAAGCGTGAGCAGCCGCCTTCGGGCGGCTGTGTGTTGAAACTGATCACGCTCGTATTGCTGGGGATTGGGCTGTCTGGCAGCCGCCTTCGGGCGGCTGTGTGTTGAAACCGAAAAAGTCTTTGTCGATGCTCGCGGGCCGCTGGGCAGCCGCCTTCGGGCGGCTGTGTGTTGAAACTGTGCAGTTGCGAAAACTGCCACGGCCGCTGCGAGCAGCCGCCTTCGGGCGGCTGTGTGTTGAAACCGCGCGCTGGTGGACGGCCTTGATCTGACCACGGGCAGCCGCCTTCGGGCGGCTGTGTGTTGAAACAATCTCAAGGTTTTGCAAAATGTTTCGCGGATAAGGCAGCCGCCTTCGGGCGGCTGTGTGTTGAAACCGCCCCAGCGGGCTGTGGAGGTGAGGGCAACGGTGGCAGCCGCCTTCGGGCGGCTGTGTGTTGAAACTTGCTCGTCATAATCTTCCTTCCTTTCCCAGTCCGCAGCCGCCTTCGGGCGGCTGTGTGTTGAAACTCGTCAAAAGGTCACTCGCCAACAACGACATGTATGCAGCCGCCTTCGGGCGGCTGTGTGTTGAAACCAACCACGCATCCAGCTCGCGCACCAGCCAGCCGCAGCCGCCTTCGGGCGGCTGTGTGTTGAAACTATGTGCATAGAAAGGCGTTGTTGCCTTATGGCGGCAGCCGCCTTCGGGCGGCTGTGTGTTGAAACAATTTGCGCGCAGTGGCCGGGCAGGCGCTGGCGCCAGGCAGCCGCCTTCGGGCGGCTGTGTGTTGAAACCACGGCCATGCCCGCCAGCGAGCGCAGCGCCCGCGGCAGCCGCCTTCGGGCGGCTGTGTGTTGAAACGCCGGCACGGGCGAAGCCTATTTAGTGGGGCTGGCGCAGCCGCCTTCGGGCGGCTGTGTGTTGAAACGACAACGCATGGGTCAGCGACAACGCATGGGTCGCAGCCGCCTTCGGGCGGCTGTGTGTTGAAACCGTGCCCCAAAAATGAGTCTGATCCCACTGCCCCGGCAGCCGCCTTCGGGCGGCTGTGTGTTGAAACATGGTGGTGGGCCGCGCGGCGCTGGCGCTCATGGGCAGCCGCCTTCGGGCGGCTGTGTGTTGAAACCTTGAAGATGCCCATGAAAAACGGTTATGCAGGGGCAGCCGCCTTCGGGCGGCTGTGTGTTGAAACCGGATTCTGCGAAAGTAACCGCAACCCCGGATAAGCAGCCGCCTTCGGGCGGCTGTGTGTAAAAAAGAGAATCAAATGAACTAAATCTGCCTAAACGCGCGAGATTTTGGCGGCGGTATATTAACAGTCGGCGATTCGATGGATAAATGACCGGATTTATACGATAAAGCCGATTCGTTTTGAATCAATACCGTGCAATGAACTGGGCGGCAAGATTTCGGCGGGCAAGGTCAGCAGAGCTGATGAGATACAAGATCGTTGTCGTTATATTCGATAATTAAACGCTGATATCTTCGAATGTTATTCTCTCTTTTTCCGCTCTGCGTAAATTCAAAGCCAGCATGACGATGAATCTAGACAAGGATTTGGGCGAAATCATTTCCAGGCTTCCAGAAATCTTTCTTCGTCATTTAAACAAGGCTGCTGTACCATTGGTTATGACCATTAAAAACTAAGCTATTTCTGCCGCCGACGTTAGCGCGACATGGTGCATTCAGCCCGCATCCAAAAACAGGGGAAGTCAGGGCTTGGCAGACCAACCTGTTCATACACTTTGAACGCTTGCAAGTCATCTTGCCAATGGCGGCGATGCGTGCGGGTATGGCAATGTTCAACTGGAACGCACGTGATCAAACGCCATGAGCAGCGCATGGCTCCAGGGTACTAACAAGCGCTGGAGGAGAGGACTTTGACCCAACTGGGCAGAGGCAGATGAGGTCAGCGTGTGGCACCCAACTGAATGCAGCCGTCAAGATTGCCTGCATCCGGCGCTTGTTTAAGTGCTTGGCTTGATTTGAAGGCGGGTTTTGAAAACCCGGCAATCAGGAGCGGCTGGCATCCACTGCGTCGCGCAGGGCTTTGCCGGGCTTGAAGTGGGGCACCCGGCGTTCGGGAATGGCAACGCTCTGGCCAGTGCGGGGGTTGCGGCCCAGGCGCGGGTTGCGGCGCGTCACGCCAAAGCTGCCAAAGCCGCGAATTTCGATGCGCTGGCCCTGTTCCAGGGCGTCGCTCATGGCTTGCAGCAAGGCGCGAGCGGCGGCATCCGCGTCTTTCTGGGTGAGCCGGGGAAAGCGCTCGGCCAGCAGTTCAACAAGATCGGAGCGGGTCATGGTGGCGTTTTTCTGGTTGTTGTTTCGGCATGCCTGAATGGAAAACCGCCGCCTGGGCAGCTGCCACGCCCGGAGGGCATGACGGCGCCAGCAGGCGGCGGCGGGGCAGCGGTCCGGGCCGGTCAGGACTTGTCGCTGTCGAGCTTGGCGCGCAGCAAGGCGCCCAGGCTGGTGGTGCCAGCGTGGCCTGCGTCCTGGTTCAGGCTGGCCAGGGCTTCCTGCTGGTCGGCCGCGTCTTTGGCCTTGACGGACAGCTGGATGCTGCGATTCTTGCGGTCGATGTTGGTCACCACGGCGGTGACTTCGTCACCCACTTTCAGCACGGTGGTGGCGTCGTCCACGCGGTCGCGGCTGATTTCGCTGGCGCGCAGGTAGCCGGTCACGTCTTCGCCCAGTTCGATTTCAGCGCCCTTAGCGTCCACGCTCTTGACCTTGCCGGTGACGGTCTGGCCTTTTTCATTCACGGAAACGAAGGTGGTGAAGGGGTCCTGGTCAAGCTGCTTGATGCCCAGGGAGATGCGCTCGCGCTCCACGTCCACGGCCAGCACGATGGCTTCCACTTCCTGGCCTTTCTTGTAGTTGCGCACGGCGGTTTCGCCCGGCTCGTTCCAGGAAAGGTCGGACAGGTGCACAAGGCCATCTATGCCGGAAGACAAGCCGACGAACACGCCAAAGTCGGTGATGGACTTGACAGGGCCTTTGACACGGTCGCCGCGCTTGGTGTTCTGCGCGAATTCCTGCCAGGGGTTGGGCTTGCACTGCTTCATGCCCAGGCTGATGCGGCGCTTGTCTTCGTCGATTTCAAGCACCATGACTTCGGCTTCTTCGCCCAGGCTGACCACCTTGCCGGGTGCCACGTTCTTGTTGGTCCAGTCCATTTCGGAGACGTGAACCAGGCCCTCGATGCCCGGCTCCAGCTCCACGAACGCGCCGTAGTCGGCAATGTTGGTCACGCGGCCAAACATGCGGGTGCCGGCGGGGTAGCGGCGCGCCACGCCCAGCCACGGGTCGTCGCCCATTTGCTTGATGCCCAGCGAGACACGGTTTTTCTCGGTGTCAAACTTGAGAATCTTGGCGGTGATTTCCTGGCCGGCCTGCACCACTTCGCTGGGGTGGCGCACGCGGCGCCAAGCCATGTCGGTGATGTGCAGCAGGCCGTCAATGCCGCCCAGGTCAACGAACGCGCCGTATTCGGTGATGTTCTTGACCACGCCTTGCACGATGGCGCCTTCCTTCAGGGTTTCGAGCAGCTTGGCGCGGTCTTCGCCCATGCTGGCTTCCACCACGGCGCGGCGGCTGAGCACTACGTTGTTGCGTTTACGGTCGAGCTTGATGACCTTGAACTCCATCGTCTTGTTTTCATACGGAGTGAGGTCCTTGGTGGGGCGCGTGTCAATCAGCGAGCCGGGCAGGAAGGCGCGGATGCCATTGACCATGACGGTAAGGCCGCCCTTGACCTTGCCCGTGGTGGTGCCGGTGACGAAGTCGCCCGATTCAAGCGCCTGTTCCAGCGCCAGCCAGGAGGCCAGGCGCTTGGCAGTGTCGCGGCTGAGGATGGTGTCGCCATAGCCGTTTTCGATGGAACCGATGGCTACCGAGACAAAGTCGCCCGGCTGCACTTCAACTTCGCCCTGGTCGTTTTTGAATTCGTCAATGGGCACGTAGGCCTCTGACTTCAAACCGGCGTTCACGACCACGAAGTTGTGCTCCACGCGCACGACTTCGGCGGTGATGACTTCGCCAGAGCGCATTTCGGTGCGCTGGAGCGACTCTTCAAACAGGGCGGCAAAAGATTCAGACATTAAAGATGCTTTCTTGGACGCGGCAGCGCTGGAAAAAAGCGCGCTGCGTCCGGGTTTGCGGGCTGGCCCGCAAGAGGTTGAGGTTGAAAAAAACCGCCAGCGCCTTGCAGCGCCAGCGGAGCTTGCGGCGGCCTTGCTGGCCTTGCGGGGCTAGAAAGGCTGCCTGTCCTGCCACCAGTCCAGCACCTGCTGCACCGATTGCTCGATGCTCAAGCAGGAGTTGTCCAGCGCCAGGGCGTCTTGCGCGGCTTTGAGCGGCGCGGCGGCGCGGGAAGCATCCCGCGCGTCGCGCGCCTGAAGGTCGTCGCGAAGGCGGGCGATGTTAGCCGAAATTCCCTTTGCGGCCAATTGCTTGTAGCGGCGCTCGGCCCGCGTTTCGGCGCTGGCCGTGAGAAAAACTTTCAGCGGCGCATCGGCAAACACCACCGTGCCCATGTCGCGCCCGTCGGCCACCAGCCCCGGCAAGCGGGCCATGCCGCGCTGCAAGTTAAGCAAGGCGGCTCGCACGGCAGGCAGCGGCGCCAGGGCCGAGGCATCCATGCCCGTTTGCTCGCTGCGCAGGGCTTCGCTCACATCGCGCCCGTCCAGCCAAACGCGGCCCGCTTCAAAGCGCAAAGGCAGCGCGGCGGCCAGGCGGGCCAGCGCCGCCTCGTCATCCAGCGCCACACCGGCCTGGCGCGCGGCCAGCGCCGTGGCGCGATACAGCGCGCCAGAGTCCAGGTAATGCCAGCCCAGCCGCGCCGCCAGCGCCGCCGCCAGCGTGCCCTTGCCGGAAGCCGTGGGGCCGTCTATGCAAATCACGGGCACGGCGCGTGCGGGCCGCGCGGCGGCAAACAGCGTCTCGAAATAGTCCGGAAACGTCTTGGCCACGCACTTCGGGTCTTGCACGCGCACAGGCAGCGCGGCGGGGTTGAAAGCCGCCAGGCTCGCGCACATGGCCATGCGGTGATCGTCATAAGTGCAAATGCTCGCCGCGCGCCAGCCGCCCGCCAGCGCCGGGGGCGTGATGCGGATGAAATCGGCCCCCTCCTCCACCGCCGCGCCCAGCTTGCGCAGCTCGGCCGTCATGGCGGCAATACGGTCGGTTTCCTTCACGCGCCAGCTCGCAATGTTGCGCAGCGTGCTGGGGCCATCGGCATACAGCGCCATCATGGCCAGCGTCATCGCCGCATCGGGAATGTGGTTGCAGTCCAGATCAACCGCCTTCAGCGGCCAGGCCCCGCGCCGTGCGCGCAGCCAGCCGCTGCCGCCTTGCACATCCGCGCCCATCAGGCGGGCCGCCTCCACAAAGCGAATGTCGCCCTGCACCGCATCCAGCCCCAGCCCTTCAATCACAAGACCCTCGCCGCCCTCCGGCGCCGACAGCGCCCCCGCCGCAATGAAATAACTGGCCGAAGACGCATCCGCTTCCACCAGCACTTCACCCGGCGACTGATAGCGGCTGCCTTCGGGAATGACAAAACGCTCCCACCCCTGCCGCTGCACCGCCACGCCAAAGCGCTCCAGCAGCGCCAGCGTGATGTGGATGTAAGGCCGCGAAATCAGCTCGCCCTCCACCTGCACCGTCACCTCGCGCTCACGCGCGGCCAGCGGCAGCGCCAACAGCAGCGCCGTCAGAAACTGGCTGGAAACATCGCCGCGCACCCGCACCGGCGCATCCAGCGCCAGCGGCGGCACGCCCGCCGCTTCGGCAATGCGCAGCGGCGGAAAACCCGGCTGCCCCAGCTCCTCAATGCGGCACCCCAGCCGCCGCAGCGCCGCCACCAAATCGCCAATGGGCCGCTCGTGCATGCGCGCCACGCCCGACAGCTCATGCTCGCCGCCCAGCAGCGCCAGCGCCGCCGTCAGCGGCCGCATCGCCGTGCCCGCATTGCCCAGAAAAAGCCGCGTGGGCGACGCCGGCGCCCGCCCGCCCAGCCCCTCAATCAGCACCTCATCAGCCCGGCCATCGGCGCGGCGCACGCCGCAGCCCATCTGCGCCAGCGCCTGCAACATCACCCGCGTGTCGTCGCTATCGAGCAGGCCGCGCACCCGCGTCGCGCCCTCGCTCAAGGCCGCCAGCAGCAGCACGCGGTTGGAAATGCTCTTGGAGCCAGGCAGCCGCACCCGCCCCTGCACGGCGCGCAAGGCGGGAACATCCAGAAATTCAGTGGTGAACATGGTTTTCGCGCAGGGGCCGGGCGCTACGCCCTGGCCGGAAGCAGGCTCTTTTCAATCCAGAAAAAGGAGCAAATTCAAGGGGTATGAAAGTGCGTTTCGCGCACTTTCCACTAGGACATCACGCTATGAATTCAGGAGCAAATCAGCGCCCATGCCGCTTGCGCCAGCTGGCGCACAGCAGCGCCAGCGCCGCGCAAGCGGCCCACAGGGGCCACAAGCGCCACCGGGCCGTCCAGACGGCGTAAGGGGTGAGGTGGGTGTGGCCCTCGAATTCGCCCGTGAGCACGCCGCGCGTGGTGCGCGGCTGCATGTGCGTGACCTGGCCGTGCGCGTTGATGATGGCGGTGGCGCCCGTGTTGGTGGCGCGCAGCATGGGGCGCTCGAATTCGCGCGCACGCATGCGGCTGATGGCCAGGTGCTGGTCGATGGCCACGCCGTCGCCAAACCAGCCGATGTTGCTCAGGTTCACAAAGGCGGTGGGCGCGGCTGCCGGGTCGCCAAAGCGGGCGGCCAGCTCTTCGCCAAACAAGTCTTCGTAGCAGATGTTGGGCGCCAGGCGCTGCGCTTGCCAGGCGAAAGAGGGCTGCGCCAGCGCGCCCCGGTTGAAGTCGCCCAGCGGAATGTTCATCAGCTGCACGAACCACTTGAACAGCGGCGGAATGAATTCGCCAAAGGGCACCAGGTGGTGCTTGTCATAGCGGTAGGCCGCGCTTTGGCCGGGCGCCAGGCCCATGACGGAGTTGGTGTAGCCCTCGCTGGCGTTGCCCAGCGGCACGCCGATGAGGGCGGCTTGCGCGCTCTGGCCTTCGCGCGCTGCGCCGTAACGCCGCAGCAGGCCCTGCCAGTAGCCGTCGGGCAGCTGCTGCGGCAGCACGGGAATGGCGGTTTCGGGCGCGATGACCAGGGTGGCGCGGGCCTCGCGCAGCTCTTGCCCGTACCAGCGCAGCGCGTCAATCACGCCCGTGCCGGGCACGAACTTTTCATCTTGCGGAATGTTGCCTTGCAGCAGCGCCACCTGCATGGGCGGCAGGGGGTTGGCCGTGGCGGTTTGCGATTCCTGGTTGAGCCACCACGTCCACGACACCAGCCCCAGCACCAGCAGGGCCACTTGCGTGGCTTCTTCGCCGTCGTGCTTTTGCATGGCATACAGGGCGATGAAGGCCATGAGCCAGGCGGCCACGAAGCCAATGCCATACACGCCCACCCAGCGCGCCAGCGGCGCAAAAGGCCCGTCCACATGCGCATAGCCGCCCGCGCCCCACGGAAAGCCCGTCAGCAGCGTGCCGCGCGCCAGCTCCGCCAGCGTCCACAGCGCGGCAAACAGCAGCGCCGCGCGCAGCGCCTTGATGCGCGGCGGCGCGCCTGGCGCGTTTTCATCCTCTTTCTCGCGCTCTTTCTCGTGCGCAAGGGGCATGCAGGCCACGAACAGGCCCGCCGCCACGGCGTAATACAGCGCCAGAAAACCCGCCAGCGCCAGCACCGCCAGCACCGCCAGCGGCGCGGCCAGCCCGCCGTAGGTGTGCATGGAAATGAACAGCCACCAGAACGTGCCCGTCAGCCAGCCCAGCGCGAACAGCCAGCCCAGCGCAAAGCCCGCGCCAAAGCGCACGGCCGGGCGGGCACCAGCGGGCGGCTGCGCCATGCGCGCCGTCATGCGGTTGGTGGCCTGCCGCGGGGCCTGCACGGCCAGGCGCAGCGCCACGCGCGCCAGCAGCGCCGCCAGCGCCCCCAGGCCCAGCATTTGCAGCCACCAGTGGGGCTGGCCGCCCAGCGGATCGGCCAGCGCCACGGCTTGCGTCAGCCCGGCCAGCACGGCCAGACCGCCAGAAAGCGCCCACGCGCGGGGAGAAAAAGCACTCATGACGCCTCATCCTTCAATGCAGGGCGCGCCAGCGGCAGCACGCGAAACCAGCGCACTGCGCCGCCCTTGGTCAGCAGCACGCGCAATTGCAGCCCGCCCAGCGTGCACTGCTCGCCGCGCACGGGCACGCGGCCCATTTCATGCGCCACCAGGCCGCCGATGGTGTCAAAGGCCACGGGCAAGTCTGCGTCCGCCACCGTGCCCAGATGCACGCCAAAGGCCTCGTTCACCTTCTCCAGCGGCGTGTGCCCGGCCACGCGCCAAGTGCCATCGGCCAGCGCGAAGATGTCGCCCGTTTCAGCCTCGCCGTCGAACTCGTCCTCGATTTCGCCCACGATCTGCTCCAGCACGTCTTCAATCGTGATCAGCCCCGCCATGCGGCCAAACTCGTCCACCACGATGGCCATGTGATTGCGGTTGATGCGAAAAGCGCGCAGCAGATCGTTCAGCCCCTTGCTCTCGGGCACGAACATGGCCGGGCGCACCAGCGTGCGCACGCTCAGCTCGGGCGCGCGCTGCAATTTGAGCAAGTCCTTGGCCATCAGGATGCCGGTGACGTTCTCGCGCTCGCCCTGATAGACGGGAAAGCGCGAATGCGCCGTGTCAATCACCGTGCGCAGCAGCGCTTCGTAAGGCGCGTCAATGTCGAGCATGTCCATGCGCGGCGTGGGCACCATCACCTCCTTGGCCGTCATCTCCGCCAGGCGGAGCACGCCTTCGAGCATCACGCGGCTGTCGGCGTCAATCAGCTGCTTGTCCTCGGCCTCGGCCAGCGCGTCAATCAGCTCATGCGTCGAATCCACGCCCGGGTTCAGAAATTCAATGAGCCGGCGGAAAAAACTCCGCTTGTCTTCAGAACGCCCTGGGCGCTCATGCGCGCGGGCCGCGTGAGGCGCTGAATGTGGGTCAGGCACGGTGGGTCATGCAGCAGTTGAAACAGAAGGCAAAGGATAGCGGAATTGCCAGACGCGTCAGCGCGAACGCAAACGCCGGATGCTCCCAAAAAAAGCGCCGGACGCAAGCCGCGAAAAACGGCTCCGCTCCCGGAGGCAAAGCATGAAAACCTGGCCTTGGGGGCAGCCGTCTCTGAACCGGTTCTCAGGCTCCGCGCCCGCGCGGCTTCAGCCCTGGCTGGCAAAGCCTTGCTTAGCTCCTCTATCAATAGCATGATGTCCTAGTGAATACTGCGCGGGACGGCATTCTTGCCCCTTTTATTCGCTCCTGTTTTTGATCCAACCCGGCGAAATGGATCCGTCTGAAGGCCCGCTCCGCCCACATCAACCGCTCCCGCGCCTCAAGACGCCGGCACAGCAATTCAGGACGAAGCGCAAGGCGGCTTTGAAGTGCGCTTCATTTTTTGTCCCGCCCTGCCCTGCCCTGCCCCGCCAGCCGCCCAAAGCCGCCTTCCTGCCCCACGGGGCTGGCCGCAGGCAGGCCCCGGAGCCAGAGGCATGCCCTTGCAAGGCCATAAAAAAAACAGGCCCATCGCACGGATGGGCCTGTCTTCGCGCGGGCTGCGGGCGGCCCGCAGTCAAGCGCCCTCGGCGGGCGTTGTCACCAAGGCGTATTCCTTGATGAGATGCAGCAGGTCGTCTTCCGAATAGGGCTTGCCCAGGTAGTGGTTCACGCCCAGCTCTTCGGCGTGGTCGCGGTGCTTTTCGGCGATGCGCGAGGTGATCATGATGACCGGCAGGTCTTTCAGGCTGGCGTCGGCGCGGATGTTGCGCACGAAGTCAAAGCCGTCCATGCGCGGCATCTCGATGTCGGAGAGCACCACGGCCGGGCGTTCTTCGCGCAGGCGCTCCAGCCCTTGCAGGCCGTCCGCCGCGAGGGCAACGCGGTAGCCCTCGCGCTGGAGCAGGCGCTGGGTGACGCGGCGCACGGTGATGGAGTCGTCCACCACCAGCACGAGCGGAATGCCGGACTGCGCGGCGGCCGCCTTCTTGTCTTCGCTGCCCTTTGCGCCCTTTGCGCTGAAAGCCTTGGCCTGCGCGCCGTACACCGTGGCCAGCGCCACGAGGTTGTAGATGAGCGCCACGGCGCCGGAAGCCAGCGCGGTAACGGCCACCAGGCCGGGCAGGCGCGAGAGCTGGCGCCCCAGGCCCTTCACAACCACTTCCTGGTTGCCCAGCACTTCGTCCACGTGCACGGCAATGCGCTGGTCGGCGCTTCGGAAGATGACCACGGGCGTGCTGCGCGAAGGCGGCTCGGTGCTGCGCGGAGAGTTTTGCAGCAGCGCGCCTGCCCAATAGAAGTGCAGCGCCTGGCCTTCGTGCATGAAAGTGCCGTTTTCGTAGGCCTGCTGGAGCACTTCGGGGCCGGCGCGGTGAATGATGTCCACCTGGTTGGAAGGCACGCCAATGGACAGCGCTCCCGCGCGCACCATCACCACGTGGGTGACGGCGGTGGTCAGCGGCATGACGAGGCGGAAGGTGGAGCCTTTGCCTTCGGTGAAGGTGGTTTCGATGCGGCCGCCCAGCGCCTGGATTTCGGTGCGGACCACGTCCATGCCCACGCCACGGCCCGCCAGCTCCGTGACCTGCGACATGGTGGTAAAGCCGGGCGCGAAGATGAGGCTGGCGATTTCCTCATTGCTGAGCTGCTGGCCGGCCTTGATGAGGCCGCGCTCGACGGCGCGGGCGCAGATGCGCGCGGCATCCAGCCCGCCGCCGTCGTCGTGGAAGGCCACGGACACGTCGTTGCCGGACTGGCTCACGTCAATGGAGATGGTGCCGGTGGCTTCCTTGCCCCGGCTGGCGCGCACGGCGGCCTGCTCGATGCCGTGCACCACGCAGTTGCGCAAGAGGTGCTCGAAGGCGGGCGTCATGCGATCCAGAATGCCGCGGTCCATTTCAATGGAGCCGCCGGTGATTTCGAGCTTGACGGACTTGCCGGTTTCCTTGGCGGCCTGGCGCACCACGCGGTACAGGCGCTCGGAGATGCCTTCGAACTCCACCATGCGCGTGCGCAGCAGATCGCGCTGGAGTTCGCGCGACTGGCGCGCCTGCGCCACAAGATCGTCTTCGCTGGAGTCGAGCGCGCGCTGCAAGGTGCGCTGCACGGTGGCCACGTCGTTCACGGACTCGGCCATCATGCGGGTGAGTTCCTGCATGCGGGTGAAACGGTCGAACTCCAGCGGGTCGAAGTTCTGCTGGGCGTCCTTGGTGAGCGCCAGGCGCGACTGCATCTGGGTTTCGGCTTGCAGCTCCACGTCGCGCAGCTGCTGGCGCAGGCGGTCGAGGTTGCCGGTGAGGTCGCCCAGCGAGTTGCGCAGCAGGCCCAGCGCCGCTTCCAGCCGCACGCGGGAGGTCATCACCTCGCCGGCCTGATTGACCAGACGGTCCAGCAATTGCGAGCGCACGCGCACTGCCTGATTGGCCGCCGCGCGCGAAGCCGTCAGCGAAAGCGGCGCGGGCGGCGCCACCTTGCCGCTGGCGGGGCGCTGGGCCGGCGCGGCTGGCTGAGCGGGCGCCTTGGCCTGCGGCGCGGGCGCTGCAGCTGCCCGCGCGGCGCTTGGGGCAGGCGCGGCTGAGGCGGGCGCTGCCGCCGGAGCCACGGACACCTGAACCGGAGGCATGGCCGCAGGCGCGGCAGCGGGCCTTGGCTGCTGGTGCGCCTGCGGCTCGTAGGCCTCGCCAGCCGCCTGCGCCTGCAAGCGGATGAAGGTGTTTTCCAGCTCGTCCAGGTATTCGAGCAGCGGCTCCACATCCGCCTGCTTCAGGTTTTCGACGGCGCCCAGCTGCTCAATGGCCGATTCGGTGCGGTGCGCCATTTCGCCCAGCACCAGCGCGCCAGCCAGGCGGGCGCTGCCCTTGAGCGTGTGCAGGCCGCGCTGCACGCGGGCGCGCACGCTGGCATCCGTGGGGTTTTCCGTCCATTCGCGCAGGGCTTCGCCCAGGCGGGGCAGCAGCTCCTCGGCTTCTTCTTCAAAGATGGGAAAGAGGTCTTCGTCGATGGCGTCCTGCACGTCAATGCCGTCGGCCACGGGGTGCGTGGGCGCATCGGTAATCTGGACCGTGGTGCGCGAAGCGGCAGCTGCAGCCGGAACGGAAGGCTCGGCCACATAGGAAAACACGGCAGGCGCGTGCGCGTGCGAAGGCATGGCCGGGCCGGCAGAGGCAGCCGCAGGCGAAGCCAAAGCGGCTGGCTGGACTGGCTGGGCAACGGGCGCAGGCGCTTCTTCAACCGGAGCCGGCAGTGTGGCAGGCATTGTTTCGGGCGGCAGCGCAATGACCGTCTGGCCTTCAGGCTCCAAGCCGTTGATGTCCGCCAGCAAGGCCGAGCCGGGTTCTTGCAGCGCGCCCGCAGCGAACTGGTGCAGCACGCGCGAAATTTCAGCGGCGGCAGCCTGCAAGGTGCGAACCTGATGGGCCGAACCCTGCAACTGGCCGTGCAGGCGCTGCATGGCGTGTTCGGCGGCGCGCGCAAAGACGGAGAGGCTTTCAAAACCCACTGTGGCCGACGCGCCCGCCAAAGAGTGCGCGCAGGCAATGGCGCGTTCAGGCACCGTCTGGTTGGGATGGCTGGCCCAAGTGTCCAACTCTTCCACCAGGCTGCGTGACCACGGGTCGGCCTCGCTCAAATACACGTTGTACAGCGGCCGGCTGATGCTCAGGGGGCCAATGACCACGGGCAGGTCTTCGACGCTGGCCTCTTCTTGCGGGGCTGCCTGGCCTTCGCCTGCGGCAGCGGGCTGCCCGGCCGGGTCCTGAACCGGCTCGGCCATTTGCTCCTGCACCGCTGCGGCGTCTGCACCGGACTCCACTGGCTGCGGCTGCTGCTCTTCTTGCGTGAAGCCGAAATCAGACCAATCCACGTCATCCGCTTCTTCAATGGCAATCAGCGTGTCGGGGGCGAAGTCTTCAACGGGCGGCAGCTCCGTTTCTGGCGTTCCCGCTTCTTGCCCCTGGCCGCCCAGTTCCAGATCAGGCAGCAGGCTGTCGATTTCGATGATTTCAGGCGCGGGCGATTCTTCCGGGGGCGGCTCAAACAGCGCCAAATCATCTGCGCAAGCGCCCTCGCTGGTTTCAACCGCCTGGGCTTGCTCAGGCTCGGCTGCCGGCGGTTCTTCGGTTGCCTCCGCTTCAATGACCGGCGGCACGGCCTCGTCATTGCCCAGCTCTGGCAGGGCAAGGTCGGGCAGGTCGAGATCCGCCAGGCCCAGAGCGGCCGCAGGCTCCGCCGTGGCTGGTTCATCTGCCGGAACGGCGTCAGCCTCCGGTTCAGGCGCAGACTCGGCCGCAGTTTCAAGCGGCGCATCCATCTGGGCAGGCAGCTCCGCTTCAGCAACGTCAATGATTTCTTCTGCGGGAGCTGCCGTTTGCGCCGCAGGTTCTTCGGCTGCCACTGGCATGGCAGGCAGCGGAACACGCTCCTGCCCGGTGCGCATGGCTTCGGCGCTGATGCGGAAAGGCCCGGCCTGCCAATGGCCAGACTGCTTGGCGGCAATGGCCTCCACCCAGTTGCCGAAAGCCAGCATGGACTCGGCAGCCAAGGCGCGCAGCTCGGCGCTGGCGGGCTTTTGCTCGGCCAGCCAGGCGTTCATGAGCTGCTCCATGGCCCAGGCCGCTTCACCGAACTCGTTCAGCCCCACCATGCGGGAGCTGCCCTTGAGCGTGTGGTAGGCGCGGCGCAGCGTGGTTTGCTGCTCCATGTCGTCAGAGCGCTGCTCCAGCGCCTGAATGGCCTGCTGGCCGTTCTGGATCACTTCACGCGCTTCTTCCAGAAAGATGTCGAGCAGGTCGTCATCCACCTGCGGCTCGGCGGCAGCTGGCGCCGCCACGGGAGCCGGTGTGGGGCTGGCCAAGGTGGTGAGCTTGTCCATTGCGCCCTTGAGGCCCTCGGCGTCGTTGGCGCGCGCGGCGCGCGCGGCCTCCTTGGCGGCATTGGCCAGCGCCGTCTTGTCATCCAGCGCCGCCGAAAGGGCAATTTGCTCCAGCTGGCCCGGCAATGTGTGCGGGGTGCTTTCGGAAGAAGCCCGCACGTCGTCGATCAGGTCGGCAATGGCGGGCTGCGCGCCGTCATCACCCGAAGCTGGCAGCGATGGCGCTTCGTCTGCGCTTTGCAGCAGGTGGGCCGGCGCAGTACGGCCCATGATAGGGCGCAGCTCGCCCGTCTCCTCGTCCAGGGTGAACAGCTTTTTCGCCAGCACGGGCTGGTAGCTGAGCATGTCGATCAGAAAACCCAGCGCCCCCAGGCTGTTGCCCAGCCGTTCGAAGTCTTGCGCGTGCGCCTGCTGGATGTCTTCGCCATCGTATTGCGTGATGTTTTCGACAACATCGCGCATGCGCGCCACGGCCTGCGCTGCCTGATCCAGCCCCAGCACCAGCAGTACGCCGCGCATCTGCACCATCTGCGTCAGCGCCGTGCTCAATGGCGCGCGGTCGGCCACGTTGCGGAAGAACTGATCGAGCTGCTGCTCGACTTCGCCCAGCGTCACGCGCAGCTCGCTGACCACGGTGCCCAGCGTCTGGCGGTCGCTGATGCGGCGGTAAAGCTCTTCCATCCAGGAGTCCAGAGGCTGCTGCACGCCGCCATGCAAGATGGCCTCAAGACGGTCAGCAAGCTGCCGCGTCCGCGCGGCGAACACCGTATCGCCAGGGCGGAAATCCACGAAGGACGCTTCCAGAAACAGCACGGCCGTGGCCGCTTCCATCGCCAGGTCGGGGGACGGAACGGCGGCGGACTTGGCCACGTGACGGGCCACATGAACAAAGGCGTCTGCCAGAGGCTTGCCATGCGCGTGCAGGCGGCGCAGCGAATCGGCCACAAGGCCGAACTGGTCCACGCTGCTCTTGAGCCGCGCCAGATCGCCGCCCGCCAGGCCAGACCATGCTTCCTTGAGCGTGTCAATGCGGCGGCGCGCCTGCGCCAGCACCGAAGGGTCAAACAAGCCGAAGACGGCCGTCTGGTAATCGACAGACTCGCTGTCCTGCAAGCCCCATGCCGCGCGGACGGCTTTCAGCACCGGGGTTTCTTCGCCCTTCGGCTGGGCTTGCGAGCAGAAAAACAGCAGGTCTTGCGCGAGCCTTTCGGAAACGGAGCGCTCGCCTCGCGCCAGCGCGGTGTACTGAACCAGAATGCGCGAGGCCGCGCGCTTGATATACACGTCCGGCTTGAGCAGGCCATGCCCCAATGCCTCGAAAAAGCCCGATGACAGCTTCCAGAAAATGCTGGGATGCAGCGCCGTTTCGCCGTCAGCCAGCCCCAGGCTGACCACGCACAGCTCTTCTGCGGCGTTGGCATCGGCCGTCTTCATGATCTTGAGCGTGCCGTGATCCACGCGCTGGCGCACCGCCGTGTCGTAATGCAGTTTTTGCAAGGCCGCCGGAGTTGCCGGATTGACCCAGCGCCAACTGACGGGCCACAAATCTGCCGGGTGAATGCGGTCAGCGCCCGCCAGCTGCTGCACTTCCTGAAACTGGGGGAACAGTCCCAGCGCCGGGCGCGGGTTTTCTCCCAGCTGCCCTTCCAGATACTCAACCAGGGCGAATCCGGCGTTTTCGACAACGGATACAGCCTTTTCCGTGCATTTTTCGGGATGCTGGACAAACTGCTGGGCAACGCCCTCCATGCCGCGCACCATGTGCGCCGCCACGTCCTGCCCCACCATTTCGAGCGCGCCAACCACCTGGTGCAGCTGCTGGCGCACCAGGCGCAGCGGGCCGCTGTCGATGGTGGACAAATCAACCCCGCGCGCGGTTTCCGCATCGCTGACGAAGCGCCTGAGCGCCTTGGTAACTGCTTCGAGCGATTTTCTGGTTTCGTCAAGAACCCATGCCAGCGGCCCAAGGTCGCCAGTATTGATGTGGGTCCCTGCGCTGGCCTCAGCCGGGTTCAGTGCCATGACGATGTGAACTCCCAAGATTGTTCTGTTTTGAGGGCCGCGTCCTTATCAGACGCGGCCCCGGCTGCCGGATCGTGTCCGCCGCAGCCGGGAAATGAATTGACGACTCCTCTGGCCCGGCGATCAGGCAATCTTGAAGCGCGCCACGGACTGGCGCAGTTCATCCGCCATGCGGGTCAAATCACGCACCTGCGCCACTGTGGAGCGAGTGCCTTCACCTGTTTGCTCCGTCACGGCAAAGATATGCTGGATGTTGCGCGCCACTTCATTGGCCTGCTGCGCCTCTTTGGAAGCCGAGGCGGAAATGCGCTCAATCAGCTCGGCCAGGCGGCGCGACACGCTGTCGATCTCCGACAGGGCCGTTCCGGCGTTGTCGGACAGGCGCGCGCCTTCGACCACGCCCTGCGTGGAGCGCTCCATGGCGGCCACCGCGTCCTGCGTGTCGGTCTGAATGGCTTTCACCAGCGAAGCGATCTGGCGCGTGGCATCGGCCGAGCGCTCCGCCAGCCGCTGCACTTCTTCAGCCACCACGGAAAAGCCCCGGCCTGCTTCGCCAGCGGAAGCGGCCTGAATGGCGGCGTTCAGCGCCAGCACGTTGGTCTGTTCGGTAATGTCGGCGATCAGCTCGGTGATTTCGCCAATTTCCTGCGAAGACTCGCCCAGCCGCTTGATGCGCTTGGACGTTTCCTGAATCTGGTCGCGAATGGCGTTCATGCCGCCGATTGTGTTTTGCACGGCCGTCAGGCCCGATTCCGCAGCAACCAGCGACTGGCGCGCCACGGCCGCCGATTCCTGCGCCTGCGTTGAAACGTGGTTGATGCGGGCCGCCATGTCCAGCACGGCCTGGCCAGTTTCACGGATTTCGTGCAGCTGCTGCGTGGAGGCGTTGAGCAGCTCGTTGGAGGTGCTTTCCACCTTGCTCGTCGTCTGCGCCACACGCGTGGCCGTGCTTTGCACGTTGCCCACCAGCGAGCGCAGCTCTTCCACCGTGTAGTTCACCGAGTCGGCAATTGCGCCGGTGATGTCTTCCGTCACCGTGGCTTCCTGCGTCAAATCGCCCTCGGCCACCGTTTGCAGTTCGTTCATCAGCCGCAAGATGGCCGCCTGGTTGGCGTCATTGACGCGCTTGGATTCCTGCTGCTGGAGTTCGGCCAGATGACGCTGCTCTTCAGCGAGCGACTGGCGCTGGCGGCTTTCATGCAGCAGCACGTAGCCCAGCCCGGACGCAGCCAGCAAGGCCAGCAGGCCTGGAATGATCATTCCCAGCAAGTGCTCGGGACGCAGGCCCGAGGTGGACGAAAGTTTGCTTTCCAGCGCCTGCAAGCTCTTGCGCAGGGGTTCGCTGTCAGCCACGATGCTGTTTTGCGCCTCGCGGGCGGCCACCAGGCCTTGCAAATTGCCCAGAATGCCGCTGGCATCCGCGCGGGTCTGCTCATAAACCTTCAGCAGCGATTGCAGGTTCTCGCGCACGCGGTCATCACGCGCGGGCGCCAGGCGCAGATCCGCATTGCCGTTCAGCAATCCCTCGGCAATTTCCTTGAAGGTATTCAAATCCTTGCCCAGCAGAAACACGGCTTCGGGGTTGATGCCGTCCAGCGTGAGCGACTCATTGGCAGATTTACTGATGCGCTGCGTCAGCATCACCAGCTGGCCCGTGGCCGACATCTCTGCCGCCGGGGCATTGGCCTGCAATTTGAGAGAAGAAATATTTTCCGCAATGGACAGCAGCTCCGTGGAGTTGCTGCTCATCTTGCGCAGGGAAACGCCCACCTGCGTCAGCGTTTTTTCCTGGCCCAGCACGATCTGCGTGTTCTTGTGGGCGCGCTCCACCAGAGGCACGATCTGGTTCATGCTTTCCGCATAGTCCGCGCCAAGCCGGGGCACGGTTTCACTGCCTTTCTGCAAACCGGCAACCGATGCATCCAGCTCGTCTGCACTTTCCTTTACTTCGGCGAACGCGGAAGCATTGCCCACGGCGGCCTGCGAAACCGACTTGGCCAGCCGCTGCGACTGCATCAGCGCATTGCCCGTGGCGGACACCTGCTTGGCCACCTTGTCCGTGCTCAAAACTGTCCAGGCCACCATGCCGGCCAACACGGCCACGCAAAGCCCCAGCAGAACGAACAGCACGCGCTGATGGCGCTCCGCCGTGCCTTGCCCAAGCACCGGCATCCGGAATGAGTCAGACAGATACAGCGCAGCGCCATCTTTTGGAGAAGAAGCGCCTGCGGCAGCGCCCTCGCCTTCCATGATGGCGGTCGTCGTCGAAAGGCCAAAGCCGCTGGGGCTTTGGGTTGAATTTCCGCCGGATGCGTCCGCGTCCGTATTTTTCTTCTTCAACAAGTCGGAAAAGGCCATGATGTTCAGCTTTCAGAAGATGTCGTGCCGATGCTCAGAAACGACGCATCAAGCGAGAGAGCCTGCAAATTGATTTCCTGCCATTGCACGCCCTGGTTGTCGGTATAAAGATGCCCAAAATACGCAGGCGCGCCGTCGGGCGCGGGCGCTGATTCGGTAAACATTTCCATCGTACGCAGCCCGGAAAGACGATCCGCCAGCAAGGCGCAATTGGTTTCCAGCAAAGGATTGAAGGCCACCAGCCAGCACTGGGCCAGCGCCATTTCACTGCGCGGCTTGGCGGGAGCCGTACCCATGAATGCAGCCAAGTCCACCACGCCGCACAGATTGCCGCGCAGGTTGGTCACGCCCATGAACCACGCGCGCACGTAAGGCACCGGCTGCATGGCCGACCACGGAAAAATCTGCCCCGCGTGATCCAGGGGAAACAGCAGCCGGGCCGTACCAGCTTCCACGGCCAGCCACGAGGCTTCTGCGCCGCTGGCCTGAGTCGCCGCCTGCAAACGCTCAGCCAGGCGCCCCTGGAAGTCGCGCAAAGCTTGTTTGTCGGACATGACCGCTTATCCCAGCGCCTTGATCTTGGCCAGCAGCTCGGCCTGATTGACCGGCTTGGTGATGTAGTCGCGCGCGCCCTGGCGCATGCCCCACACGCGGTCCGTTTCCTGGTTCTTGCTCGTGCACATGATCACGGGCACATTGGCGTACTTCGGATCGCGCGTAATGGCGCGCGTCAGCTGAAAACCATTTTGTCCGGGCATGACCACGTCCATCAGAATCAAGTCTGGAATGGCCTCGGCCAGGCGTTTATAGGTATCTTCCGCATTTTCAGCCGTTGTCACGGAAAATCCATTTTTCTTCAGCAATTCGCTGAGAAACATCAGTTCGGTCTTGGAATCATCCACGATCAGCACGTTACGGATGGCCATCATGTTCTCCTTAATTGGCTTGTCCAGTGAAATCCCGCACGGTTTGCAGCAGTTGGTCTTTTGTGAAGGGCTTTGTGAGGTACTCCTGCGACCCCACCATGCGGCCTCTCGCCTTGTCGAAAACGCCGTCCTTGGAAGACAGCATGATCACGGGCGTGGTCGAGAATTTTTCATTGCGCTTGATGATGGCGCAGGTCTGGTAACCGTCCAGCCGCGGCATCAAAATGTCGCAGAAAATCAGATCCGGATGGAAATCGCTGATTTTCGCGAGCGCGTCGAAACCATCTTCGGCCAGCATGACCTCATGGCCGCCCTGCTTGAGAAAAATCTCGGCGCTGCGGCGGATGGTGTTGCTATCGTCAATGATCAGTACTTTCATGGATGATTTTCTCGAAACTGTTTTCAAGCCGGGAAGCAAACCCGGAAAGTCTGTTTTCTCTCCTGCCTGCGGGCGCGCCGCCCACAAGCAAAGCTCTCCGCGCGGCTTGCCCGCTGCCATTCAATGCGGCAGTCAGCCACGCCGCCCTCATGAAACAAAGGGCATAGAGACGGTGCAAGCTTATGCCAATGTCGCATGGAGTGCAACGATTGTATCTATAAGTTATACGCACTCTACCTGAGCCATCTCAAAAACCAATGGCCCGGGCGGGCCGCAGCCGCCCAAGGTCGCTCTGGCAAAATTGGGAGGGAAAGTCAATGCCGCCGTGACAGACTTGCAACACACAGGCAGCCTTGTCACAACTTTCCAGCGTGAACATTTGCCCAGCCTCTCATGACAAATTCTGTAAACGATCGTAATGATGCCCTGATGGAGCGCGCGCGCCGCGTCATTCCGGGGGGCGTCAATTCCCCGGTGCGCGCCTTCCGCGCTGTTGGCGGCACGCCACGCTTCATTCAGCGCGCGCAGGGCGCCTATCTGTGGGACGCCAATGACCAGCGCTGCATCGACTACATCGGCTCCTGGGGCCCCATGATCCTCGGCCACGGCCATCCGGCCGTGCTGGAAGCCGTGCGCCGCGCCGCGCAAGACGGCCTGTCTTTTGGCGCGCCCACCGAGCGCGAAGTGGAGCTGGCCGAAGAAATCCTCTCGCTCATGCCCAGCATGGACATGGTGCGCCTCGTCTCCTCGGGCACTGAAGCGGGCATGAGCGCCATCCGCCTGGCGCGCGGCGCCACGGGCCGCAGCAAGATCATCAAATTTGAAGGCTGCTACCACGGCCATGCCGACGCCCTGCTGGTCAAGGCCGGCTCCGGCCTGGCCACCTTCGGCAACCCCACCAGCGCGGGCGTGCCGCCCGAAGTGGTGCAGCACACGCTGGTGCTCGAATACAACAACCTCACCCAGCTGGAAGAAGCCTTCGCCCTGCACGGGCGCGAGCTGGCCTGCCTCATCATCGAACCCATCGCGGGCAACATGAACTTCGTGCGCGCCAGCCTTGATTTCGTGCGCCGCTGCCGCGAGCTGTGCACCCAATACGGCGCGCTGCTCATCTATGACGAAGTGATGACCGGCTTTCGCACCGCGCTGGGCGGCGTGCAAAGCCTGCACGCCAAGGCCATCGCGGGCTTTGCGCCCGACATCACCGTCATGGGCAAAGTCATAGGCGGCGGCATGCCCCTGGCCGCCTTTGGCGGCAAGCGCGATGTCATGGAGCAGCTCGCCCCTCTCGGCCCCGTCTATCAGGCCGGCACGCTCTCGGGCAACCCCGTTGCCACCGCCTGCGGCCTGGCCACCCTGCGCGAAATCCGCAAGCCCGGCTTTTTTGAAGCCCTCTCGGCCCGCACCCGCGCGCTGGTGGATGGCCTTCAGACCGCCGCGCAAGAACTAGGCGTGCCCTTTTGCGCCGACAGCGAAGGCGGCCTGTTCGGCTTTTTCCTGCTGCCCCGCCTGCCGCAGAACTACCGCGAAGTCATGCAAAGCGACGCCGCGCGCTTCAACCGCTTTTTCCACAGCCTGCTCTCGCGCGGCGTTTACGTGGCCCCGGCGCTGTATGAGGCCAGCTTCGTCAGCGCCGCCCACAGCGAAGACGACATTGCCGCCACCTTGCAAGCCGCCCGCGCCGCCTTCCGCGAGCTGGCTTGAGCCGCAGCCCCCCGATGCACACAACCTGCGCCCACCCTTTGCACGCTCCTGTATCAATAGCATAATGTCCTAGTGGAATGAGCCCAAGAGCCATTTTCCGATGGCTTGAATTTGCTCCTCTTTCTGATGCAAAAGCCCAGCCCCGCTGCAACCCGTCATCTGAACACGCTTTCCCTTCTTCCCATGAGGAACCACCGCCATGCTGCTTGAAGCCACTGACTCCCAACTGGCGCTCATCGACTATCAGCCGCGCCTGATGGCCGCGCTTTTCGAGGGTGACGCCGCCCTGGCCAACGCCGTGCGCCTGGCCAAGCTCGCCCGTCTGCTGGGCGTGCCCGTCTGGGCCACCGAGCAATGCCCTGCCAAGCTCGGCGGCAGCGCCCCCGAGCTGGCTGGCCTGCTGGACCGCGCCGTACCCAAAACCGCCTTTGGCGGCGCATCCGAACTCGCGCCCCTGCTCAACCCGCCGCGCCCGCCCCAGCCCGCCGCGCGCGGCGGCAACGCCCGCAGCCTGCCCCGCCACCTGCAAAAGCCCGCCGAGCCGCCCGCGCCGCAGCGCAGCTCCATCGTCATCGCTGGCTGCGAGGCGCACGTGTGCCTGCTGCAAACAGCCCTGACGCTGCTGGATGAGGAATGGGACGTCTGGGTCGTGACCGACGCCTGCGCCTCGCGCACCGAGCGCAACCGCGACGCCGCCTACGACCGCCTGGCCGCCGCAGGCGCGGAACTGGCAACGACCGAAATGGTCGGCTTTGAATGGCTGCGCAGCGCCGAGCACCCGCATTTCCGCGACTGGCAGGCCCTGATCAAGTAGCCGCCATCTGGCCATGGGCAGGCCCCCGGCGGCAAGCGTGCCCACGGCGGCAAACGGGCGGGCGGAATGGAAAACAGGCACGGCCCAATGCGCCAGGCAGATAGGTGCAGCTGAAGCGGCGCGCGGCTTGGGCGCCGCTTTTCTGCGCCGCAAAGGCAGAACGAAGACGGAGTGAAAGCAAAAGGCAAGACCGCCTTGTTCAGCTCCTTTTTGCATAGCAATATGTCCTAGTGGAATCTGCGCAGAAGCCACTTTTCAATGCCTTGAATTCGCTCCTGTTTTTGCTGCAAGACAGAAGCCGGAGGCCGCGCGCCTGAAAGGCGGCTTCTTCTTGTGGGCCACCATTCACGCATGGGCTGATTGAGGCCGCGCCCCTGCGGACGCCTGCTTGGAGCCTGTTCACCACGCTGCCCGAGAGCAGGCTCTCACGCCTGCGCCGCGTAAAAGCGCGCCGCCTGCACGCCGCGCGGCGCCAGCGGCATGACGGCGCGGGCAATGGCGTTGATGTGATCGGGCGTGGTGCCGCAGCAGCCGCCCAC
>NZ_JARVII010000022.1:0-39152 GCF_029813755.1 Ottowia cancrivicina
CATTTGCCGAATTCTTCAGGCAAATCGCGCCAGGGGCTGCCTGTGCGCACGATCCACAGCACGGCCTCTACAAACAAACGCTTGTCCGTGCCTCTTCGCCCTGCATCGCCAGGCTTGCCCAGGCAGTGCGGGGCCATCAGTGCCCACTGCTTGTCGCTCATGCTCTTCTTTCCATGGCGGGATTGCAGCATAAGAGCAGGATTCTCAAAACGCCCTAGTCAAACGGGCGCGAAAGCTGTTTTTCAAGCTTGCGGGTTCGCTCCTGTTTTTGATGAATGCAGGCCCCGCACAAGCTGAAAAAACGCAGGCTGGCTTTGCGTTCGCGCACGGAAAACGGTTTTCACTGCGTGTCAGGCGTGGGGGCAGGCGCGGGCGCGTTCAGCCCGCCCGCGCTGGCGCCCAGCGCCTGGTAGAGCTGCACCTGGGCCAGCAGCAGGTTCAGCTGCGCGTCCACCTCGGCCAGCTCGCTTTGGCGGCGGCTTTCTTGGGCGGTGAGCCAGTCGCGCAGGGGCACGGCGCCGGCGCGGTAGCGGGTTTCGGTCATTTCGTCGATGCGGCGCGCCTGCGCTGCCAGGGCGGCCTGGCGCTGCACGGCATCGCGCTGCGTGGCGGTGGATGAGAGGGCGTTTTCCACATCGGCCAGGGCCTGCAGCAGCGTCTGGCGGAAGGTATTGACGGCCTGCTCGTGCTCGTTTTGCGCGATTTGCGGGTTGCGACGCATCTCGCCCGTGTTCAGAAAGGGCAGGCTCAGGCCCGCGCCCAGCGCGGCCACGGGGTTGGAGAGGATCTTGAGCAGCGAGGCGCTGCCCGTGCCCAGCGTGCCGGTGAGGCTGAGCGCCGGGTAGAAAGAAAGCTTTTGCGCCTGCACGTTGGCCAGCGTGCCGCGCAAGCGCCATTCAGCCGCGCGCAAATCGGGCCGCCTCGCCAGCAAGCTGGCGGGTACGCCCGCGCCGGGCTGCGCCCGCGCGGCCAGCTGCGCGGCGTTTTGGGGCAGGCCGTCTGGCTCGGCAATGCCGGCGGGCAGGTGGCCGGGCGCGGCGTCCAGCAGCACGGCAAAGGCGTGGCGCATCTCGGTGCGCTGCTGCTGCTGCGCGGCCAGGGCCACTTGCTGGGTCTGCACGGCCTGCGCGGCCTGCGCCTCATCCAGCCCCGAGGCCGCGCCCGCCGCGTGCTGCGCCTGCGTGAGTGAAAGCGTGCGTTCGGCGTGCGCCAGGCTTTGCCGCGCCACGCGAATGCGCTCCTGCATGGCCGCCAGCTGCCAGTACTGGCGCACCACGCTGGCGGCCAGCGTGGCGGCGGCCTGGTCGCCATCCAGCGCAGCGGCTTCGCGCTCGAAAGTGGCCATGTCGGCCTGCGCGCCCAGCTTGCCCCACAAATCAATTTCCCATGAAGCGCCCAGCGACACGCCGTAGCTGCGCGTGCTGCGCTGCGCGCTGCCCGTGACGGGGCGGTTCACACTGGCGGTCACGTTGCCGCTGGGCGTGGGGCGCAGCGCGGCGCCAGCGGCCTCGGCCCGCAAGTCAGCCGTGCGCAGCTTCAGCAGCGCATTGGCCAGCGTGCCGCTGTGCGCCAGCGCGTGCGCCACAGCGGCATTCAGCGCGGGCTGCTCATATTGTGTCCACCACTCGGCGGGAATGCGCTCTTGCGCACCATCCGCACCGGTTCGCGCATCGGGTTGCGTATCTGATGACGCGCCGGCCCCGCTGCTGGCATGCTGCCAGGCGGCGGGCGTTTGCGGCGGCGTGATGTCGGGCGTGGTTCGGTGAGCGCAAGCCGCCAGCAAGGCGGAGGCCGCTGCGGCGGCAAGAAAAGAGGCGTATTGCATGATGGCGAGCATATGCGCTGGGCCGCCATGAATGCGCCTCCGGAAAGAAGCCGCCCGCTTGCGACGCCGCAGAGCGCCCGAGGCCGCGTTTTTTGCGCCCACGGACAAACCTTGAACAGGCTCCCAAACCGCCGCTGAATCTGAATATCAAACGCCTGTTTGAGCTTTCGCAACATGAAGGGATGCAGATCATTCTGCGTTTTGTTTTAATATTTGAATGCGAATTCTGGCGGCTGCCGTTATTGCCTGCCAGCAATCAGCAAATCAGTCAATCTAGGAGAAACCCTGATGTCAGACCAAGCGCAGGCCGAACAGCGGCCGGACAATGTCGAGTTATTGAGCGCGCAGGCGCCCATTACCAGTTTTCGCGGCTTGCTCATCGCGATAATTGCCGCCATCATCAGCGCCGTGCTTTATCAAATCCTGCCTTATGACGCCAATGTCAATAAGGGACTGACCATTTTGGTATTTGTCGCCATCATGTGGTTTACCGAGGCCGTTCATATCACGGTAACCGCGCTGATCGTGCCGCTGTTCGCCATCTTGTTCAAAATACCCGATATGGGCACCAAGGAGGCATTGGCCGGTTTTTCGGATCCGATTATTTACGTCTTTTTCGGCGGTTTTGCGCTAGCCACTGCGCTGCACATGCAGAAAATTGACCGGAAAATCGCCATCTGGCTGATTTCACTGTCACGCGGCAATACCTTCGTTGCCGTGCATTTGCTGTTTGCCGCCACGGCTTTTTTATCCATGTGGATCAGCAATACCGCCACCGCCGCCATGATGCTGCCGCTGGCAATGGGCCTGATGAACCATATGGACAAGAACAAGGACCGCAACACTTTTGTTTTTGTGCTGCTCGGCATCGCTTATTGCGCCAGCATTGGCGGGCTGGGCACTGTGGTGGGCACGCCGCCCAACGCCATTGCCGCCAAAGCCCTGAATCTGGATTTTGCCGGCTGGATGAAATTCGGCCTGCCCATGATGCTGGTGCTGCTGCCCTTGATGCTGGTTTCGCTGTTCGTGATTTTGAAACCCAATTTCTCGCAACGGGTTGAAGTGGCCGATGAAGAGATTCCGTGGACGCTGCACCGCGTGATTGCCATGCTGATTTTTGCCGCCGCCGCCGTGGCATGGATATTTGGCAGCCAGTTGAAAAAGGAATTTGGCATTGACAGCCCTGATGCTTTTGTTGCCCTGAGCGCGGCGGTGGCCGTGGTGATTTTTGGCGTGGTGCGCTGGCGCGAAGTGGCGCGCAATACCGACTGGGGCGTGCTGCTGCTGTTTGGCGGCGGCATTGCGCTGAGCAAGCTGCTGCAAAAATCCGGCGCGTCCGCCGCGCTTGGTCAGGAAATGGCCAGCGCTTTTGTGCTGGCCCATCCGTTTATCGTGATTTTGGCCGTATCCACCTTTATCATTTTCCTGACCGAATTCACCAGCAATACCGCTTCCGCCGCCCTGCTGGTGCCGGTATTTGCCAGCGTGGCCGAGAAAATGGGCATGCCAAAAGAGGTCATGGTGCTGATTATTGGCATTGGCGCTTCTTGCGCTTTCATGCTGCCGGTGGCCACGCCGCCCAATGCCATTGTGTTTGGCACGGGGCTGGTCACGCAAAAAGACATGCTGAAAGCCGGCATGCTGCTCAATATTCTTTGCATTGCCGCCGTTTCGCTATGGGCCTATTTCTTTTTGCTGTAAATCATTGGGCCTGGAGCAAGGAGCAGGCGTTGGCAGGAAGCAAGCCGGAGCAGGCCGCTTTTTCTAGCTCCTACATCAATAGCATGATGTCCTAGTAGAACCTGCGCCAGATGCCGTTTTGACCCCTTTATATTTGCTCCTGTTTTTGCTAGCACCTGGCCAATGGGAGCCTGTTCAGGCAGGCTGCAAAGCTGGCTTTCAGACATGAAAAAGCCCCATCTACCGGGATGGGGCTTTTTCATTTTGGCGAACGGCGAAAAAGCGGCGCGGCGGGCGCTTTCATTCACATTTTCCAGAGGAAATGGAGCGTCACGGTGCGCGACTGGCCGTAGAAGTTGTTGATGCCCATGGTGCGCACTTTGTTGTTTTCAAAGTAGCTGCGGTTGGCCAGGTTATTGACGATGAGCGCCAGCTCCATGTTGGGGTTGATTGGGTAGCGCGCGTTGGCGTTGAAGATGGCGTAGCCGCCTTGCGGCATGTTGTAGAGGCTGTCGGTTTTGCTTTGCGCGTTCAGGCCCGCGCCCACGCTCCACTGCTCGCCAGCGACGGGCAGGCGGTAGCTGGTGTACAGGCGCAGCATGTGCCGGGGCGTGTGCTCATGCCTTCGGCGCGGCTGCTGGACTTGGTGCGGCGGTATTGGCTGGTGTTGAAGGTGTAGCCGGCCGCCATTTGCCAGCGGCTGATGATCTGGCCGGAGATTTCGGCGTCCAGCCCCCGGCTGCGCACGTTGCCAATGGGCTGGTTGTAGTAGCGGCCTTCGCGGTCTTTGCTGGCGTTGGGCTTGAAGATGGAGGTGTAGCTGGTGTAGAGGCTGCTGCTGTCGTCCAGGTCAAACGTGACGCCCAGATAGGGCGTGAAGCGGTGGCGCTTGCGGCTGTAAAAGGCCGTGGGGTCCTTGTCCACGCGGCCGGTGTACCACTGGTAGTCCTCGTAGCCGCTGACGCGCCAGCTGGTGTAGCGCGTGCCGACGATGACGTGCAGGCGCTCGGCAGGGTTGAGGCGCGTGCCCAGCATGAGGGCGCTGCTCGTGATCTTGTCGCTGTAGGCCATCTTCATCCAGTAATTGGCGCCCGAATCCCAGTTGGGTTCGGGCAGGCCCGTGAGGCCGCGCAGCACTTCAATGTGCTCATACACGGCCATGTCGGTCATGCTTTGCGGATCGCGCGTGGGGTTGCCGGAAGATCCGGGCACGGTGCTGGAGATGCCGTCTTCCTGAATCTGGTCGATGTAAAAGCCGCGCGACTGAAAGCGCACGCGGCCCGTTTCGCTCAGCACATTGATGCCGGTGGTGCTGCGCATGGCGCCGGCCATGCCGGTAATGCCCTGCTCGCGCAGCACGGGCTTGCTCACCACGGTGACGGACTGCGGCGTTTGCCGCATCGACAGCTCCATGCCCGTGGTGGCTTGCATGGCCGAAGCCTTGACTTCCACGGTGGGAAGGCTGCCGGAGGAGGCACTGCCGTCCTTTTCCTCCGTTTCCTGGGCAAGGGCGGGCATGGCGGGCAAGAAGGCGGCCGCAAGGGCCGCGGGTTTGACGGCGCTTGTTCCGCTCTGAAAAAGAGAGCGGCAAATCCAGTCCGTACCAGGACTTGAAGCCGGTTTGGCACCTGAAGGCACGCCTGCCGTCTATCAGGTCATATCGCATCAACTCAATGACCGGCGGTGGCGGTTTGCGAAGGCGCTCCCGGCTCGTCAAATAAAAAAGCCGCAGCTTCGGTCGGCGCCGAATGCTGCGGCTGATTGGGCGCGCCGGGGGCGTAGGCCGCCAGCGCGCGCGGGGCTTACTCGAATTCGACGATGGGCTGGTCCACCGCCAGGCTTTCGCCGGGCTGGGCCAGGATGGCCTTGACCGTGCCGTCGGCGCTGGCAAAGAGGATGTTTTCCATCTTCATGGCTTCGATGACGGCCACGCGCTCGCCCGCCTGCACTTTCTGGCCGGGCTGCACGGCCACTTGCGTGAGCAGACCTGGCATGGGCGAGAGCACGTAGCGGCTCATGTCAGGCGGCGCTTTGTAGGGCATGAGCTTGTGCAGCTCGGCGGTGCGCGGATGCATGATGATGGCGTCGATCTGCGTGCCGTTGTGGATGACGCGGGTGACGAGCGGGTTTTTGGTGTGGCCGCGTTCCATTTGCACGGTAAAGGGCTGGCCATTGACCTGGCCCGTGACGCGGGCGTTGCCCAGCATTTGCTCGACAAGGATTTGGTAGACCCGGTCGCCTTCGGGCGCGTGGATGGTGACGGGCGCGGCCGCGTGCAGGGTGACGGCGCCGAGCGAGGCGCTCACGTAGCGGTTGTCGCCTTCCTTGCCCAGCACGCACACCACGAATTCGCGCCCGGGCAGGCGCTTGAAGCCTTCCCAGAATTTGCCTTGCAGGCCCTGGGCGCGGTTGCGGTACCACATGTGCAGGCGCGCGGCCAGCGCCATGAGGAAGTAGGGGTCGGCGTGAGGCACGTCTTCGGAGCGAAAGCCCTGGGCGTAGTGCTCATTGATGAAGCCCGTGTTGAAGTTGCCGCTGATGAAGCTGGGGTGCGCCAGCAGCGCGGCCTGGAAGGGGATGTTGCTTTGCACGCCCTTGATGACAAAGCCGTTGAGCGCCTCGCGCATGCGGGCAATGGCGTCGTCACGGTCTTTGCCATGCACGATGAGCTTGGCAATCATCGAGTCGTAGTACATGCTGATTTCGCCGCCGTCGGTCACGCCGGTGTCCACGCGCACGCCGTATTCGGTGCTGGGCTGGCCCTGGAAGAGCGTTTGCTCCGGCGGCTGAAAGCGCACCAGGCGGCCCGTGCTGGGCAGGAAGTTGCGGAAGGGGTCTTCGGCATTGATGCGGCACTCGATGGACCAGCCCACTTTCTTCACGTCGGCCTGGGCGATAGCGAGTTTTTCGCCTGCGGCCACGCGAATCATCTGCTCCACCAGATCGAGGCCGGTGATGCACTCGGTGACGGGGTGCTCCACTTGCAGGCGGGTGTTCATTTCCAGGAAGTAGAAGTCCTGGTTCTTGCCCACCACGAATTCGACGGTGCCGGCGCTTTGGTATTTCACGGCCTTGGCCAGGGCCACGGCCTGCTCGCCCATGGCCTTGCGGGTTTCTTCGCTGATGAAGGGCGATGGCGCTTCTTCAATCACCTTCTGGTGGCGGCGCTGGATGGAGCATTCGCGCTCGTTGAGGTAGATGACGTTGCCGTGGGCGTCGCCCAGCACCTGGATTTCGATGTGGCGGGGCTGCTCGACGAATTTTTCGATGAACACGCGGTCGTCGCCAAAGGAGTTGCGCGCTTCGTTGCGGCAGGAGTCAAAGCCTTCGTGCGCTTCCTTGTCGTCGAAGGCCACGCGCAGGCCCTTGCCGCCGCCGCCCGCGCTGGCCTTGATCATCACGGGGTAGCCAATGCCCTTGGCGATTTCCACGGCTTTTTCGGCGGACTCGATCGGCTCGTTGTAGCCGGGAATGGTGCTCACGCCCGCTTGCTTGGCCAGCCGCTTGGAGGCGATTTTGTCGCCCATGGCGGCAATGGCTTCGTGCTTGGGGCCGATGAAGATGACGCCTTCTTCCTCGCACTTGCGGGCAAAGGCTTCGTTTTCGCTCAGAAAGCCGTAGCCAGGGTGAATGGCTTCGGCCCCCGTGGCCTTGGCCGCCTCGATGATTTTGTCGCCCAGCAGGTAGGACTCGCGCGAAGGCGGCGGCCCCAGGCGCACGGCTTCATCGGCCATTTGCACAAAGCGCGCGTCTTTGTCGGCGTCGGAATACACGGCCACGGTGGCGATGCCCATTTTGCGGGCCGTGGCGATGACGCGGCAGGCGATTTCGCCACGGTTGGCAATGAGGATTTTCTTGAACATGGTGATATTTCCTGTGAATGTCTTTTCAATTCAGCGCGCGCCTTGCGCGTGTGCCGCAAACGCCTGCCCGGGCCGCGTTTCGCAGATCAACGGCCATTGAGGGGGCATGGGCGGGCTGGCATGGGCCATGCCGCCCGGCTTCATGGCGTTTGGGGCGTTTTGCGCTTTGAACACGTGCGGCGCCAGCGATCAAAACAAGAGCATCAAAGCGGAATGTTGCCGTGCTTGCGCCACGGGTTTTCCAGCTTCTTGTCCTTGAGCATGGCCAGGCTGCGGCAGATGCGCTTGCGGGTTTCGTGCGGCTGGATCACGTCGTCGATGAAGCCGCGCGCGCCAGCCACGAAGGGGTTGGCAAAGCGGGCCTTGTATTCGGCTTCGCGGGCGGCGAGCTTTTCGGGGTCGTCCTTGTCCTGGCGGAAGATGATTTCCACCGCGCCCTTGGCACCCATCACGGCGATTTCGGCGTTGGGCCAGGCCAGGTTCACGTCGCCGCGCAAGTGCTTGGAACTCATCACGTCATACGCGCCGCCGTAGGCCTTGCGGGTGATGACGGTGATCTTGGGCACGGTGCATTCGGCAAAGGCATACAGCAGCTTGGCGCCGTGCTTGATGATGCCGCCGTACTCCTGCGCAGTGCCGGGCATGAAGCCGGGCACGTCCACGAAGGTGATGACGGGAATGTTGAAGGCATCGCAAAAGCGCACGAAGCGCGCGGCCTTGATGCCGCTTTTGATGTCCAGGCAGCCCGCGAGCACCAGCGGCTGGTTGGCGACGATGCCGACCACGTTGCCGTCCATGCGGGCAAAGCCGATGATGATGTTGGCGGCGTAATCGGGCTGCAACTCGAAGAATTCGCCGTCGTCCACGGTTTTGACGATCAGCTCCTTCATGTCGTAGGGCTTGTTGGGGTTGTCGGGCACGAGGGTGTCCAGGCTCAGGTCGGCGCGGTCCGCCGGGTCTTGCGTGGGGCGGTAAGGGGCTTTTTCGCGGTTGTTGGCGGGGATGTAGTTGAAAAAGCGCCGCAGCATGAGCAGGGCTTCAACGTCGTTTTCAAAGGCCAGATCGGCCACGCCGCTCTTGGCGGTGTGGGTGCTGGCGCCGCCCAGTTCTTCGGCGGTGACTTCTTCGTGGGTCACGGTTTTCACCACGTCGGGGCCGGTCACGAACATGTAGCTGCTGTCCTTGACCATGAAGATGAAGTCCGTCATGGCGGGCGAATACACCGCGCCGCCCGCGCAAGGCCCCATGATCATGCTGATTTGCGGAATGACGCCGCTGGACATGACGTTGCGCTGGAACACGTCGGCATAGCCCGCAAGCGAAGCCACGCCTTCCTGAATGCGCGCGCCGCCGGAGTCGTTCAGCCCGATGACGGGCGCGCCAACTTGCATGGCCTGGTCCATCAGCTTGCAGATTTTTTCGGCGTGCGCTTCAGACAAGGCTCCGCCGAACACGGTGAAATCCTGGCTGAACACGAAGACGAGACGCCCGTTGATGGTGCCGTAGCCAATGACCACGCCGTCGCCGGGAATCTGGGTGTCGTTCATGCCGAAGTCGGTGCAGCGGTGTTCGACGAACATGTCCCATTCTTCAAAGCTGTCTGCGTCCAGCAGCACTTCGATGCGCTCGCGGGCGGTGAGCTTGCCCTTTTTATGCTGCGCATCAATGCGCCTCTGGCCGCCGCCCAGACGGGCGGCTTCGCGCTTTTTCTCAAGCTGTTCGAGGATTTCTTTCATGGTGGCTTCTCTTTCTTGAAAGTCAGGGAAATCAAATGGAGGAAACGGGTGGCGGCGGGTCTTATTTATCCAGGCTTGTTCAGGCGGCTCCGGCGGCAGGCTCATGCCTGCCCTTCAGCGGTCAGCGCCAGCAGGCGGCGCGCAGCGGTGGAAGGCGGCAGGTGCCCTTGCGTGACGGACTGCGTGATATCAGGCAGCGCCGCACGCACCTGCGCGTGGGCGCGAAAGGCGGCTTTCAACCCTGCATCAATGCGCTCCCACATCCACGCCAGGGCCTGCTGCTGGCGGCGCTCTGTCAAGGCGCCATTGGTGGTTTGCGTGGCCTGAAATTCGGTCACGGCCTGCCAGAAGGCGTCCAGCCCCTGCCCTTGCAGGCCGCTGAGCTGCATGACGCGCGGCTGCCAGCGCGCGAGCGTGCTCGCTGCGCCGCCCGCGCCCTCCGCAACGTAGGTCATGCGCTGCGGATTGCCTTGCAGGCCCAGCAGTCGCAAGGCAGTCTGAATCTGCACCCGCGCGCGCGTGGCAGCGTGCGGGTCAATGTCAGCCTTGTTGATCACCACCAGATCGGCCAGCTCCATCACGCCTTTTTTGATGGCCTGCAAATCGTCGCCCGCGTTGGGCAGTTGCAGCAGCACGAACATATCGGTCATGCCCGAAACGGCGGTTTCGGACTGGCCGACGCCCACGGTTTCAATCAGCACCACGTCATAGCCTGCGGCCTCGCACACCAGCATGGCCTCGCGCGTTTTCTCGGCCACGCCGCCCAGCGTGCCGCCGCTGGGGCTGGGGCGGATGTAAGCGTCAGACAGGCCCGCGAGGCGCTCCATGCGCGTTTTGTCGCCCAGAATGGAGCCGCCCGACACGCTCGAAGAAGGGTCCACCGCCAGCACCGCCACGCGATGGCCCTTTTCAATCAGGAACACACCCAGCGACTCGATGAAAGTGCTTTTGCCCACGCCCGGCACGCCGCTGATGCCCAAGCGCAGCGCCCGCCCCGTGTGCGGCAGCAGGGCCGTGAGCAGCTCATCACCCTGCGCGCGATGATCGGCGCGGGTGGACTCAAGCAAGGTGATGGCCTTGGCGATGGCGCGCCGCTGGCGCAGCACGTCGCCCTGGGTGATGTGTTCGAGCAGCATGGCGGTGTTCATCGTGGGCATATGGCGGGTCTTTCTTTATGCAGCCAGCTTTATGCAAGTCCGTTTCTTGCGCCATGCTTTTTGCGCCACTGGCGCACGCTCCAGGCTGCGAGAGCCAGCGCAGGCAACATGAGAAGGCCCCACCAGGCAGCAAACGCCTGCCAGCCTGAAGCGCCGCCAGGCATGCGAAAAGCCATCCAGCAGGTCAGCAGCAGCCAGCCCGCCGCGAAAGCCTGTGCCGTCAGACCGGCCAGCAGGAACAGCACGCCCTGCGCCAGCCCTTTCAGCAGCTTTCCCGGCATCGCCAGCCAGTTCATGCAGGCACCCGCGCCTTTTTGATTTGCTCCAGCACGTCTTTCGCGCTGACCGGAATGGGCGTGCCGGGGCCATAAATGCCTTTGACGCCTGCCTGATACAGAAAGTCGTAGTCCTGGCGCGGAATCACGCCGCCCACGAACACCACGATGTCATCGCCGCCTTGCTCGTGCAGGGCCTTGATGATGGCGGGCACCAGCGTCTTGTGACCAGCGGCCAGCGTGCTCACGCCCACGGCATGCACGTCGTTTTCAATGGCCTGGCGCGCGCACTCTTCAGGGGTCTGGAAAAGGCTGCCAATGTCCACGTCAAAGCCCAGGTCGGCAAAGGCCGTGGCCACTACTTTGGCGCCACGGTCATGGCCGTCTTGCCCCAGCTTGGCGATCATCACGCGCGGGTGGCGGCCTTCTTCTTCGGCAAAGGCGCTGATTTCGGCCTTGAGCTTTTCCCAGCCTTCGGCGCTGTCGTAGGCGGCGGCATACACGCCCGCCACTTTCTGCACGTCGGCGCGGTGGCGGCCAAAGGCTTTTTCCATCGCGTCGCTGACTTCGCCCACCGTGGCGCGCGCGCGCATGGCCTCGATGGCGGCGGCCAGCAGATTGCCCTGCCCCGTCTCCGCAATCTTCGTGATGGCGTCCAGCGCCTGCTGCACCCGCGCGCTATCGCGTGCGGCCTTCACGGCCTTCAGCCGCGCAATCTGCGCCTCGCGCACCTTCACGTTGTCCACCTCCAGGATGTCCACGTGGTCTTCCTTGTCCAGCCGGTACTTGTTCACGCCCACGATCACGTCGCGCCCCGAATCAATGCGCGCCTGCTTTTCAGCAGCGGCCGCTTCAATCTTGAGCTTGGCCCAGCCGCTGTCCACGGCGCGGGTCATGCCGCCCATGGCGTCCACTTCTTCAATCAGCGCCCAGGCCTTGTCGGCCATTTGCTGCGTCAGGCTTTCCATCATGTAGCTGCCCGCCCACGGGTCCACCACGTTGGTGATGTGTGTTTCTTCCTGGATGATGAGCTGCGTGTTGCGCGCGATGCGGGCGCTGAACTCCGTGGGCAGCGCGATGGCCTCGTCCAGCGCGTTGGTGTGCAGGCTTTGCGTGCCGCCAAACACGGCGGCCATCGCCTCGATGGTGGTGCGCACCACGTTGTTGTAGGGGTCCTGCTCGGTCAGGCTCCAGCCGCTGGTCTGGCAGTGCGTGCGCAGCATCAGGCTCTTGGGGTTCTTCGGGTTGAACTCTTTCATGATGCGGCACCACAGCAGCCGCGCGGCGCGCATCTTGGCGATTTCCAGATAGAAATTCATGCCAATGGCCCAGAAGAACGACAGCCGCCCGGCGAAGGCGTCCACGTCCAGCCCCTTGGAAAGCGCCGTTTTCACGTACTCCTTGCCGTCGGCCAGCGTGAAGGCCAGCTCCAGCGACTGGTTCGCGCCCGCTTCCTGAATGTGGTAGCCGGAGATGGAAATCGAATTGAACTTGGGCATGTGATGCGCCGTGTATTCGATGATGTCGCCAATGATCTTCATCGACGGCTCCGGCGGGTAGATGTAGGTGTTGCGAACCATGAACTCCTTGAGGATGTCGTTCTGGATCGTGCCCGCCAGCTGGTCCTGCCGCACGCCCTGCTCTTCGGCGGCCACCACGTAGCCCGCCAGCACGGGCAGCACCGCGCCGTTCATGGTCATGGAAACGCTCACCTTGTCCAGCGGAATGCCGTCAAAGAGAATCTTCATGTCCTCCACGCTGTCAATGGCCACGCCCGCCTTGCCCACATCGCCCGTCACGCGCGGGTGGTCGCTGTCGTAGCCTCGGTGCGTGGCCAGGTCAAACGCCACGGAAACGCCCTGCCCGCCTGCCGCCAGCGCCTTGCGATAAAAAGCGTTGGACTCCTCGGCGGTAGAAAAACCTGCGTACTGGCGGATGGTCCAGGGCCGCACTGCGTACATGGTGGCCTGCGGGCCGCGCAAGAAAGGCTCAAAGCCCGGCAGCGTGTCGGTATAAGGCAGGTTTTTGATGTCTTGCGCCGTGTAAAGCGGCTTGACCGTGATGCCGTCAGGCGTGAGCCAGTTCAGCGCCGCCACATCGCCGCCGGGAGCGGACTTTTGCGCGGCCTTTTGCCAGTCATCGAGGGTGGCGTGCTTGAATGAAGGCGTTTTGTCAGTCATGCTGATTCCTGCAAGTCAATTGCAAAACTCACGGTCACAGCCTGCGGCGCCGTCATGGCAAAAAGCTGGCGGCTTTTTTTGCTTCCTTTTCCCGCCAGACCCATGCCGCTTGCGGCGCACGCGGCCTTGCTCGCGTGAATGCAGCCATCGGGGCAGCTGCACGAACTGAATCTACCAGCCAGAACTCCAGAAAAACATGCCGGTAAACCCTAGATTGCGCCGTGGATTTGCGTTTTCTGGCCTGCGTTTTGAATGACGCCAAGGCATGGCAGCGCCCGCCAGCCATCTGGCCGCGCAGGGCGCGAAGAGCCAGCCAGACAGGCCAGGCGCCAAGCAGCCTGCCGGCAGGCGAAGAACAGGCGGAGCAGGCCGATTTAATCCGCTCCTTCATTCATAGCAATAGGTCCTAGTGAAATGCGCGCAAACGCCATTTCTGCAGGGCCTGAATTTGCTCCTGTTTCTGATGCACCCTCTTGCCGCCAGAACCTGCTTATGGCCTGGCGGCGAGAAGTTGCGGGCCGCCCTCCTCCTGTGAGGCTGTGGCGCTTTCTCAAGCGCCGTTCTTGCCCTTGGCGGCCGTCTTGGGCGCGGCTGGCTTGGCTTCAGCCTTGGGCACAGCGGCCGCCTTGGGAGCGGCCGGTTTCGTTTCAGCAGGCCTGGGCGCTGCCGCCTTGGGCGCCTCTGCGGGCTGGACAGCCGCAGGCTTGACCGGGGCGGCGCTGGCTGCGGGAGCGGCCTGAGGGGCTGGCCTGGAAGCAGCCGCCTTCCTGGCTGCAGCGGCTTCGCTGCGGGCGATGAAATCGCGGATATGCGGATACACCTTCTCGCGCCAGCGGCTGCCGCTGAACACGCCATAGTGGCCCGCGCCCATCACCGTCAGGCGGTTACCTTCAACGGGCGGCAGGCTGGTGCACAGCGCGTGAGCCACTTCCGTCTGGCCGCTGCCTGAAATGTCATCCAGCTCGCCTTCCACCGTCAGCAGGGCCGTATCAGTAATGTCCTGCGGGCGCACGCGTTCCAGCTGACCTTGCGAATTGCGCACGCTCCATGTGCCCTTGGGCAAGGCGTAATCCTGGAAAACAGCCTTGATGGTTTCCAGATAATAATCAGCATCCATATCCAGCACGGCGTTATATTCGTCGTAGAAACGGCGGTGCGTTTCAGCGCTGGATTCATCGCCCCTGATCAGGTTCCTGAAATAATCATAATGGCTGCTGGCGTGGCGGCCCGGATTCATGGCAATAAAACCGGCATGCTGCAAAAAGCCAGGGTAAACACGCCGCCCCGCGCCCGGATATTTGGGAGGCACGCGGTAAATCACGTTGTTTTCAAACCATGAAAGGCTTTTGCCCGTGGCCAGGCGATTGACGGCCGTAGGCGAGCGGCGCGCGTCCACTGGGCCGGCCATCAGGGTCATGCTCAAAGGCGTGGTTTCGCCGCGCGAAGCCATGAGCGCCACTGCGCCCAGCACGGGCACCACAGGCTGGCACACGCTGACCACGTGGCACTGGCCCGCAACGGCCTGCAAGTGGCGAATGAAATCTTCCACATAGTTCACATAATCGTCCAGGTGAAATTCGCCATCATCCAGCGGCACATCGCGGGCGTTTTTCCAGTCGGTAATGAACACGTCATGCCCTTGCAGCATGGTTCGCACCGTATCGCGCAAAAGCGTGGCGTAATGGCCGGACAGCGGCGCCACAATCAAAACCACGGGCTGTTGCTTGATTTTCTCCAGCAAAGCGGCGTCATCGGTGAAACGCTTGAAATGGCGCAGCTGGCAAAATGGCTTGTCCATTTCCACCTGCTCGTCAATCACGGCCTCCGCGCCATCAATGGTGATTTTGTGCAGATTGAATTCAGGCTTTCCATAATCCTTGCCCAGGCGGTGCAGCAGCGAATATCCGGCCGAAACGCGATGCGCCAGCGGCAAGCGCCCCGCAGGAGAATTCGGGTTGCCATACAGCTTGGAGGCGGCAGCGGCCATATCGGTCAGCGGTTCCATCCAGGTGCGTTGGGTTTCATAAAGTTGGTAGAGCATCAGCAAGACCTTGTGAGAAGGAAAAAATGAATTTTGCAGCGCCGCCGCGCACATGTCTTGCTCTGGCGCACAAGCGAGAGCCGGGCGGCAGGAGCAAAAAGAGGCCCAAATTCGCTTCTCGATTCATAGCATGAGGTCCTAGTGGAACGGGCGCGAGAGCCGTTTTCAGCCTTCTGAATCTGCTCCTTTTCTTGATTCATTCTGACTGCGGAAACCGGCTCCCGCCACCCGGTTGCCGCTTGCGCGCCGCCTGCCAGCCGCCTGCCAGTTTGGGAGCGAGGGCCGCCGCGGCTGGCGGGCCGCTCACGCGGGCACGTCAAAGCTTTGCGGCGGCTGGCCGCTTTGCCAGCGCTGCGCCATGCGGGTGTAGGCGGCTTCCAGGTGCCGGGTGTAGGCGGGGGTGTCGTGCAGGGGGCAGGCGGCGCGGTTTTGCTGCAAACGCAGGCGCAAGGCGGCCAGCTCGGCCGGGCGGGTGGCCAGGCGCAGGGCGAGGGCTTCGTATTCGGCCAGCGTCGATGTGGCCAGCTCGGGCAGGCCGGCGGCGCGCACGATGCTGGTGGCGCCCCGGCCCACGTAGGTCTGGCCGGTGCAGGTGAGCACGGGCAGGCCAGCCCACAGGGCGTCTGACGCGGTGGCCAGGGCGTTGTAGGGGAGGGTGTCCAAAAAGAGGTCGGCCAGCGTGTAGCGGGCCAGGTATTGGTCAAAGCGCGTGCGCTCGGCAAAAACAAGGCGGGCGGGGTCGATGCCCGCCTGCCGCGCTTGCGCGCGCAAGTTGGCGCTGGCGTCTTCGCTGCCCTTGACGAGCCAGAGCACGCTGCCGGGCACGGCGGCCAGCAGGCGCATCCAGATGGCGAAGATGTCCGGCGAAATCTTGTAGTTGCCGCTGAAGGCGCAGAAAACGAAGGCATCGGGCGGCAGCCCCAGCGCCTGGCGCGGCGGCGGCAAGGCAATGGGGCGCTGGCGGTCGGTGGGCAAATAGCAGTGGGGCAGGCGCACGATGGCTTCGCTGTAGTGGGGCGCCAGCTCGGGCGGCATGAGGGTGGCATCGCCCACGATGTAGTCGATGAAAGGCAGGCACAAGGTGCCGGGGTAGCCGATGTAATTGACGGCAATGGGCGCGGGGCGGCGGGCCAGGATGCCCAGGCGCTCGCCGCGCGTGTAGCCCATCAGGTCCACGGCGATGTCGATGCCTTGCGCGTGGATGTGGCGCGCGGCCTGCTCGTCGCTCATGGCGCTGGCGTCCACATAGTGCTCAAAGGCATGGCGCAGGCGCTCGTTCATGCCGCCGCTTTGGCGTTCGCCATAGGCGTAGGCGTAAATCTCGAAGCGGCTGCGGTCGTGCAGCTCGAACACTTCGGCCAGCACGCGCATGACGGCGTGCTGCACGTAATCGGCCGAGAGGTAGGCAATGCGAATGCGGCCCGGCGAAAGCGCCCTTTTGGCCGGCAGCGGCACGGGTGCAGGCAGGTAGCGCCTGGCGGCCAGCGACGAGTACAGGCGGTTGCTGGCGGCATCGCCGCTTTGGGCCTGCCAGGTCAGCGGCGACACGGCCGCCCTGCCCTGCTGCATGGCCGCCTCGATGCGGGCCTGCCATTCGGGCAGGCGCGCCCAGGCGGCGGCCTGTCGCAGGTCTTGCAGCACCATGCCGGGCAGGTCTTGCTCATCGGGCAGCAAGGCCAGCGCCTTTTCAAACTCGCCAGCGGCCTGCTCGAAGCACTGCAAGTCTTCCAGCGCCCGGGCCTGCAAAAGATGGGCTTGCGCGGCAGATGCGGCGTCTTGCGCGGATGCCGCCGCGCCGGGCAAGGCCCGCCCCGCCTGCAACTGCTGCACGCTTTGCAGCAACTGGGCGGCGGCCTTCTGGTTGTCTTCGGCGCTGGCGCCCACGTCTTTGCGCATGAGCGAGGAGGCGGCGGGCGCCACGGCTTGCGTGCGGCCCAGGCCCAGCTGCGCCTGCAAGGCCGCATGCGCTTGCGCAGCCGGCTCCAGCGTGGGCAGCAGCGCCAGCGCGCGGGCGTGGTCATTCAGCGCTTCTTCCAGCCGGCCCAGCCCTTCTCTGGCCACGCCCCGGCGGTGAAAGGCGGCGGCGTAATCGGGCTTGAGCGCCACGGCGCGGTCAAAGGCCGCCACGGCCTGCTCCAGCCGCCCCAGCGCCAGCAGAATGTTGCCCAGGTTGTTTTGCAAGATGGCGTGATCGGCCTGCACCTGCGCGGCCTGCTCCAGCCAGCCCAGCGCCTGCTCCAGCTGCCCTTGCTGCGCGAGCGTGGTGCCCATCAGGTAGAGCGCGTCAAAGTGCCGCGCGTTGCGCTGCAAAACCTGCGCGTAGCACTGGCGCGCCTGCTCCAGCTGGCCCAGATGCTGGTGGGCCAGGCCCTGCTTGAACAAGATGCTGATGTCGGAAGCGGCAGAAGGCATGGCAGGCATGAAAGCTGGGCGCGCAAGGCAAAAGGCGCCGATGCTAATCAATGGCCCCGCACGGGCCGAGATGTATTTTTTTCTGCGGATTTGCGATTTTTCTGATGCCGTTGTAGCACAATGAAACGCATCCGCTTTGAACTTTGGTATGCCTTGCAAGAACCTGCCTGGTCTGCGGCATTGCAAATGTCTTGATGGGCGGCAAGCGGACCATCCGGTCCGTCTGCTGCTTGTGCGCCTTGCCGCCGCCCTTCATGGACAGACTCTGAACAGGTTCCGAAGGCTTTTTCAACTCGCTTGGGAGACAGGGCTTATGCGTTATTTACCGGGTTTGGCCTGGCGCGGCCTGGCCGCCGTGGCGCTGGCTGCGTGCGCGGCCACTGCGGCTGCGGCAGACATCACGCTGGAAAAAATCAAACACACGGGCGTCATCACCATTGGCTACCGCGCCTCGGCCGCACCTTTTTCGTTTGACGCCGCGCCCGGCAAGCCTGCGGGCTACGCCATCGACATCTGCCAGCGCCTGGTGGCCCAGTTGCGCGAGCAGCTGCACCTGCCTTCGCTGCAAGTGCGCTATGTGCTGGCCAACGCCGCCGAGCGCGTGGCCAAGCTCGACAGCGGCGAAATGCAGATGGAGTGCTCCGACTCCACCAACACCAAGGAGCGCCGCGAACAGGCAGCCTTCGCCCCCGCCTACTACTACGCAGGCACGCGCCTGCTGGTGCGCGCCGACGACAGCGCCGACAGCCTGGCGCAAATGGGCGGCCGCTCCGTCGCCGTGATCGCAGGCTCCACCGGCCAGGCCATTGCCAAGGCGCGCAAGGACGCGGGGGTGAACCTGAACATCATCGAAGTGCCCAACGCCGCCGCAGGCGTGCGCGCCGTGGTTGAAAAGCGCGCCGACGGCACGCTCTCTGACGACATCGTGCTGCTGGATCAGGCCAAGATGCTCAAAGACACCGTCAAGGTGGTCGGCCCCAAGATGTCGGTAGAGCCGCTGGCCATCATGCTGCCGCGCCACTCGCCCGACTTCCGCAACCTCATCGTCCGCAGCATGCTCGATTTGCTGCGCGATGGCGTGGTGCAGCAGCTCTACCAGACCTGGTTTGAAAACCCCATGCCCGTGCGCGGCTACTCGCTGGGAACGCCCCCTGACGCCCTGCTGAAAGACGCCTTCCGCCGCCCCAGCGAATTCGTCTCTGAATGGACGGTGATGTAGGCGCCAGCCCGCTGGCCCGCCCGGCAACCCAATTGCCGCTTTTCGCGAAAGATGGTTTGCTGCGCCGCCATCCCTGGCGCCCAGAACCCTATTGCCCTTCAAGCCAAAGCCGGGGCAGGCGGCAGCCCGGAAACTTGCCGTCTGGCCGCAAGCAGCTTCAAAAGCAAATTTTTTGCTTCTTAATCCATAGCATTACGTCCTAGAGGAAACTGCGGGAAACGGCCTTTTCACCCCCTTGAATTTGCTCCTGTTTCTGATGCACTCCTCCCCTTCTCGCGTGCCCTGCCCCTCCGCTGGCGAAGCCGCTTGCGTTGATGCCGCCCTGGCCGCCTTCGCCCGCCAGCGTCCGCCTTTGCCGCTGGGCGTGGCTTATTCGGGCGGGGCCGATTCCACGGCGCTGCTGCTGGGCTGCGCGCGGCTGTGGCCGGGGCAAGTGGTGGCGCTGCACGTCAATCACGGCCTGCAAGAAGCGGCCAGCGCCTTTGAAAGCCACTGCGTCGCCTTCTGCCAACGCCTGGGCGTGCCTTTGCGCGTGCGGCGCGTGCAGGCCGCCCACGCCAAGGGCGAAAGCCCCGAAGCCGCTGCTCGCGCGCACCGCTATGAGGCCCTGCTGGCGCTGGCCGCCGAGCCGCCCGCCTTGCGCGCCATCGCGCTGGCGCAGCATGCTGACGATCAGGTGGAAACCGTGCTGCTGGCCCTCTCGCGCGGCGCGGGCCTGCCGGGCCTGGCCGCCATGCCCGCCCGCTGGCAGCGCGGCGGCCTGGCCTGGGCGCGTCCTTTTCTGCGCGTGCCCGGCGCGGCCCTGCGCGAGTGGCTGGCGAAGCAGGGCCTGAAGACCGTCGAAGAAAACAGCGCGGGAAACGACGCAGGAAACAGTGCAGAAATGGGCTGGGTGGAAGACCCCAGCAACGCCAGCGCGCGCTACACGCGCAACCGCATCCGCGCCCAGGTGCTGCCTGCGCTGCAAGCGGCGCTGCCCGGCTTTCGCGCTGCCTTCGCGCGCAGCGCCGCCCACGCGGCCCAGGCGCAGCAACTGCTGCAAGAAGTGGCCGCGCAAGACCTGGCCGCCTGCGGCGCAGCGCCGCCCGTCATCGCCGCCTTGCAAACCCTCAGCCCCGCCCGCCAGGCCAATGTGCTGCGCTACTGGCTGGCCAGCTGCCACGCCAGCTCACCCAGCAGCGCGCAAATGACCGAGCTGCTCGCCCAGATTGCCGCCTGCACCACGCGCGGCCACCGCCTGCGCCTGAAAGTGGGTGCGGGCTACGTGCTGCGCCAGGGCGAGCGCCTGCAATGGCTTGAAAACGGATGAGCGCGGGCAGCGCGCGGCGCTGAAAACCTGCTCACCATCCGTCTGCGCACCAGTTCTTGCAGCCTCCCGTGCCCTGAAAAACAGCGCTGCTTTCGCTACTGATTAAATAGCGATAAAGCCCGCGAAACCGTGCGGCAAAGGCATTTTCAGTGTTCCAAATCTGCTCCCAAAAAAGAGTCAAGCGCGCCAAACCCGGGGCTGTGCGTGGCTGGCGCATTTGCGCTCACGGCCAGGTCTTTGAACAGGCTCCTCAAACTGGTCCGCAGTCCGTTCACCCGCGAGAAAAGCTGTCCAGCGTACGCCGCAGCAGCCAAGCTGCAAACGGTGGCCATGAACGTGCGGCAGGCTGAGCGCGCAGCCGCCCTGCCCTTCACTGCCGCCCCGCATATTGCTGCCGCAGCGCCTGCGTCAGCCAGTCAAACACGGCCAGCATGCGGGCTGGCGTCATGCTGCGCTGCGGGCGATAGAGAAACAGGCTCCAGCTCGCGCGGCGCAGGCTGGGAAACAGCTCCACCAGCCGCCCCTCTTGCAGCGGCGCGGCCACGAACAGGTCGCGCGTTTGCGCGATGCGGCGCACGATCATCAGCGGCTGCGGCTCCAGGCCCAGGCGCACGCCCATGTCGATGCAGTTCTCCACGGCATTCAGGCGCGCCTCATCCACGCGCCAGTCAATCACCCAATCTGGGTAATCGGCGCAGCGCGCCAGCAAGTCAGCCAGCAGCGCCTCGTTGCCAGGCAAGCGCGGCACGGTAATGCGCACCACGCCCGCCATCTCGTCATCCTTTTGCCGCGCCGTGGCAAAAAGCTTCTCGCCATCCAGCAAGAACTGCCGCGCGCGGCAAAAAGCGCGTGCCAAAGTCAGTCAGCCGCACCTGGCGCGTGCTGCGGACAAACAGCGGCTCGCCCAAAGCCGCTTCCAGCTCGGCCATCACACGCGTCACCACCTGCGGTGAAACCGAAAGGCGCGATGCCGCCTTCCGAAATTGCAGCGTCTGCGCCGCCGCGCAAAAGTACCTGAGCGCCTCCAGCCGATTCATGAATTCCTCTTTGGCGAATAGTCAATTCCACCATGATTCATTGTGCCGGAGCAACCGGCTCCCAATAATCCATTTCATTCCATTCACCAGCAGCAAGGAGCCGCCCATGAACCACCCCTTTCTCAGAACTTTCCTGCAAACCGCCGCAGCCGCAGCCCTGGCATTCACTCTGACCGCCCAGGCCCTGGCCGATAATTTGAAATAAGGCGGGCTGAAACGCGGCTTCAACAAAGCCAAAAATCGGCCTGAATATGCAAACACGGTCTGAAAAGGCAGCCTGGAGACAAAGCCGCCGCAGGGCGGGTTTCAGCTCACCAAGCAGCGAAACCCAGAAACGCTGGACTGAAACCCGCTATGCGCCTGCCAGCCGGTCAGCCTGACAAACGTCCATCGAGGCCATTATCATGAAAAATGCCGTTATCTACATACATGGTCAAGGCGGAAATGCAAAAGAAGCCGACTACTATAAAAAATTTTTCGACAGCGAACATTTAATAATAGGATTTGATTATAAATCAAGATTTCCGTGGGAGGCCCAATTGGAGTTTCCTGATTTTTTCGATCTCGCAACTTCTCAATACAATAAAATCTATTTAATAGCCAACAGCATTGGCGCCTATTATTCCATGCTGTCTTTGGCGGACAAATCCATTGAAGAAGCCATGTTTATTTCGCCCATTGTGGACATGGAAAAGGTCATTTTGAACATGATGGCGCAGTCAAACATATCCGAGGCGAATCTGCGCAAAAGAAAAGAGATCACAACATCTTCTGGAACGCATTTGTCATGGAGATATCTTTCGCACGCCAGAAACAATCCGATCATCTGGAATATACCAACCCATATTCTTCATGCAGAAAATGACAATATCACTTCTTTGGAAACCATGATGAACTTCGCGAACAAGATCGGCGCTACCGTCACCGTCATGAACCATGGAGAACATTGGTTTCATACAGAGGAACAAATGAACTTCCTGGATAAATGGTTCAAGAAATTCATATAAAAACTTCAGCAGGCGCCCTCATATCAAGGCGGGCCAACTAAAGTTTTACAGCGGCTTCGGCAGGCATCAATGCCCAAGCTGCACGGCGGCCTACCCCAGCAAGGCCTGCCGCACTGCTGCCTGTTCGTGCGGGTCCATCTGGTGAAACTGACTGATCAGCTGCGCTGCATTGGGCGTATCGGCGGTGGAAAACAGGGATTTCACATAATCGTTTGCAGGCCGGTTTTTGATTTCTTCCGGCGCGCCGATCTGCACCAGTTTGCCGTTGTGCATCACGCCGATACGGCAGGCGAGCTTCAAGGCTTCCTGCATATCATGGGTCACAAACACAATAGTGGTGCCCAATTTTTTGTGAATCATGGCAATTTGGTCTTGCAGCACGGCTCGCACCAGTGGGTCAAGCGCGGAAAAGGGTTCATCCATCAGCAGCACCTGGGGTTTGGCGGCTATGGCGCGCAAAATGCCAATGCGTTGCTGTTCGCCGCCGGAAAGCTCGTGCGGATAACGGTCGCGGTAATGTTCGGGCGAAAGTTCCACCAGCTCCAATAATTCATTCACGCGCGCTCTGCGCTCGGCTTTTTGCCAGCCCAGAATATCGGGCATGAGCGCGATGTTTTGCGCCACGGTCATGGTGGGAAACAGGGCAATCTGCTGCAACACATAGCCGATTTGGTGGCGAAGCTGGCGAATGTCGTAATCCTTAATGCGCTTGCCGTGCAGGTAAACATTGCCGTCCGTCGGTTCAATCAGCGCATTGATCATGCGCAAAGTGGTTGATTTGCCGCTGCCCGAACCGCCCACCAGCACGAAAAACTCGCCCTGATAAATGGTGAAATCCAGTTCGCGCACGGCATATTTGCCGTCATACTGCTTGCCTGCGCCGCGAAATTCGATAAACGGAACAAGATTATCTCGCATATTGAGCACCTATGCCCGACATCCTTATGGTTCACACCAGATTCCCAGGCTTGAGGTATACGATTTTTGTACCGTCAATGCGCAGGAACTTGGTGTCCTGCAAATGCTGAAGCAGTTCTTCCGTTTCTTTTTCGCCAGATTTTGCATGCGATTTAATCGTATTACGCAATGCATTGACTGTGACAGGGCGTTTTGTCTTGGCAACAGATAATGCCGCAACTATTTTCTTCCACATGGTTTTATCAGGTTGCCAAACAGTTTTCGCAGTCTGTTTGACCATAGGTTGCGGCTTAGGCTCGGTAAACGGTGCGTATTCAATTTCCCCGTTGTTCTGGCGAATAAGATTTTGTTCGGACAGATGTTGGGCGAAAGCTTGGATGTCGCCTGGCTCAACACCCAAACAGAATGCGTCTGCGAGGTTTTGTACGGCAGATTGAAAATCAGCATAGGTTTTGGGCTTGGTGTGCAAGATATAGCGCTGGATTTTTTGCAGCAAGGCGTTGTCGTCGATATAATAGGAAACGGTTTCTTGCTCATCAATGCTGATAAGATTTTTTGCCTTGAAATTATTGATGATGAGTTGCGCCAATCTTTCACGCTCATCATCAGCTTTTTCCATCATCAGTCCTTGCAAAACATGATCAGCCAAATTTTTTTTCAAATCATGCAAGCATCCAGGGAGAAAGATGTCAGGGCGGCGCAGTGCAGTTAGGGCTGCCCGAAAATAAGGCGCCAACGATTGCTGCGACTTGGGAGCGACTTCAAGCTGCGGGTTGTTTTCCAATAATGTTGCCGGTGGAGTGGCGGTGAGCTTCTGATACTGCACTTCTTCTATATTGACCAAGCGCACAATACTTTGCGCCTGCTGGTTTTCCAAAATATGTTCTACCAAAATATCGTAGCCGCTGTCGCGCGAGAGGACACCGATCTGGGCTTCGGGATCGGTCGCAGCAATCCGTCCGAGATAATAGGACAGATAAAAATCCAATGCATTTTTGCCTGATTTTTGCAATTGGACAAGGTGAGCGCGTTCGCCAAAACGCAGCAGGGATCTTACCAAGCCAACAGGCAGCGATTTATGTATCACGCCTAGAAACAACCAAATGTGGGTGCCGTCGGCAGATAATTTGTCTAAGTTTTGCGGCTGGATATTTTCAAAATCTATGAGCAAGTGTTTCATGTTTTTACTGTGCGCGAAGTATGGGCCGGACATGATGCCCAACCCGCCTTATTTCTCCAACAACCGGTTCTTCTCCAAGTAATCCCGCGCCACGCGCTCCGCGCTTTCGCCTTGCACTTTCACGCGGTAGTTCATTTCGCTCATTTCCGCTTCGCTGATTTTGCCTGCCAAGCGGTTCAGCGCGGCCACAATTTGCGGATTTTTTGCGGCAAATCCGGCTTTCATCAGCGGCGCGCCTTGATAGGCGGGGAACAGGGAAATGTCGTCTTTCAGCAGGCGCAGCTGGTATTGCTTCAATTCGGCGTCGGTGGAAAAGGCTTCAACCAGGTCGATTTTGTCGTTCAGCAGGGCGGTGTAACGCAGGGCGGGTTCGAGGCGGACGATGTTTTTCAGCGTGATGCCGGCAGCCTGCATGCCTTTGTAGCCGTCCGCCCGGTCGGCAAATTCCAGCGAAAAGCCTGCCCGAATATCGGATGCAGCCCGCTTTAAGTCGCTGATTGCATTCAGTTGGTGCGCCGCACCGTAACCCTCTTTGACCGCCAACGCATAAGTGTTCTGATAAGACATCGGCGGCAGAAATGCCAACTGATATTGTTCTGCCAATAATTGTTTACCCTGTTGATAGGTTTCATCGGGCGATAAATGGCGGTTCTTCTGTTCAGTTGGCACTTGCACCAAGGCTTCCAGCACCGTGCCTGTGAATTCGGGGTAAATGTCGATTTCACCGCTGTTGAGCGCGCTGAACAGGAAGCTGGTCTTGCCGAAATTGGGCTTGAGCGTCACTTTTACCTTCGGGTTTTCCCGCTCAATCAATAATTTATACATATTGATGAGAATGTCAGGCTCGCTGCCCATTTTGCCGGCAATCACCACGTTTTGCACGGCGGGCGCAAATGAAATTTGCGTGAAACTGAGTGCACCGAAGCCCGCCGCCAGTGCAAGGGCCAGCGGCAATTTGCGCCGCGATTTCTGCAAAAGGCCAATGATGCCGCTCACGCCGACGGCCAGCAGCGCGGCGAGCAATGCGCCTGTAAACGTCATGGCCATGTTATTGCGGTCGATGCCGAGCAGAATCAGGTTGCCCAAGCCGCCTGCGCCGATCAAGGCCCCCAGCGTCGCCGTGCCGATTATCAGCACTGCCGCCGTGCGGATGCCCGAAATCATCGCAGGCAGCGCCATGGGCAATTCAATTCGCCACAGCGACTGCCAACGCGACAGGCCGAACGCCGTGTAAGCGTCTTGAATGGATTGATCAATTTGGGTCAGCCCCAGATAGGTGTTTTGAAAGATCGGCAGCAGCGCGTACAGCGTCAGCGCAATCAGCACGGGCGGCGAGCCAATGCCGACAAACGGAATGAGCAAACCCAGCAGTGCAAGCGACGGAATGGTTTGCAGCACATTGGCGAGCTGCAATACCGCCTCTGCCGCCCGTTGCCTGCGCGCGAACACAATCGCCGCCGGAACGGCCAGCAATACTGCCGCCAATAAGGCGAAGCCGGAAAGCCACAAATGCGTGAGCAGCATTTGGGCGAGTTCGGAAAGGGAAAAAGGAAGGGATAACATGGTTTGTCTGCGGCCGCCTGAAACCCTGCCGCTTGTGATGAATCTGGAATCAATACCCGAATGGCATTTGTTTCAAGGATTGCGGCGGGAAAAACTGCCTGCAAGCAAGGTTCCAGCGAATTTGAATTTGAAAGGGAAAGGCCCTTTTTCATTGCCAATTCCGCGTCGAGCGGTTTCGCCTGGGCGAAGGCAGGGCGGGCGGCGTGGCGCTTCATGCCTGGCATGCGTCTTTCGCGCTCAGGAGCTGAAACTGACAAGCTCAAAGCGTGCCGTCTGCTTTTCATTTGACTGAATCCGGCACTTGCAGATGGTTTTGCAGGATCAAACCATCCGGATTGCACATTGCGTTTCAGCGCTGAAATGATGCTATTTTGTCCACTGAATCATGAACCCGTTTGATACGATTTTCGTGCCGATTTTCAGATAATAATCCATTGCATCCGGAGCCGAGAGAAGCAACAGCATGCTTTGTTCGCCTGCCGCCTGTTTGATTTCAGTGATCAGGCGTTTGCCAATGACATCTCGCGAATGCGTCCAGCATCATGAACGGGGCGCTTGATGCCGGAGCTTGGGTAAATGGCGATGAGGCCGTCCATATCAGGGCGGCGGCGGTTATAGATCATCATTTGGGCCGCGCCCGGATGATTTGCAGGCCATGATTGCAGCGAGGGCGCAGGCCAGCCGCTTTCAAAGCCGCTGCGCCAGCGCCAGCGCGGCCTCGCTTTGGTTCATGGTGTACAGGTGCAGGCTGGGCGCGCCGCCTTGCAGCAGGCGCTGGCAGAGGGCGGCCACCACGTCCAGCCCGAAGGCGCGGATGGAGGCCAGATCGTCGCCGTAGCCTTCCAGGCGCAGGCGCAGCCAGCGGGGCACTTCGGCGCCGCAGGCATCGGAAAAACGCAGCAGTTGCGTGGCGTTGGTGATGGGCATGATGCCGGCGGCCACGGGCAGGGTGATGCCGCGCGCGGCCAGCTCGTCCACGAAGCGGAAGTAGGCGTCGGCGTTGAAGAAGTATTGCGTGATGGCCGAATCGGCCCCAGCGGCCGCTTTGGCGGCGAAGGCGTCCATGTCGGCGCGGGGCGAGCGCGCCTGGGGGTGCATTTCGGGGTAGGCGGCCACTTCGATGTGAAAGTGGCTGCCGGTTTCGGCGCGGATGAAGGCGACCAGATCGCTGGCGTACTGAAAGTGGCCGCCCAGCCCGTAGCCGCTGGGCAGATCGCCGCGCAGGGCGACGATGCGCTTGACGCCTGCCGCGCGGTAGTCGGCCAGCAGGCGGCGGATGGATTCGCGCGTTTGCCCTATGCACGACAGGTGCGGCGCAGCAGGCATGCCTTCGGCCAGGATTTCGCGCACCGCCGCCAGCGTGCCGTCTTGCGTGGAGCCGCCCGCGCCGAAGGTGACGGAGCAGAACCCGGGTTGCAGCGCATACAGGCGCGCGCGCGTGGCGCGCAGCTTTTCAGCGCCTTCGGGGGTTTTGGGCGGGAAGAATTCAAGGCTCAGGGCGTGTTTCATGGCGTGCTGCGTTCGTCGTTCGTAAAAGGGTTCGTGAAAAGTCAAGGGCCAGAAGGCGCGTGGCGGGTGGCGTGAAGGAAGAACTCGCGGTTGCCATCGCCGCCCGCAATGGGGCTGGGCAGCCAGCGCTGCACGCCCAGGCCGCATGCCGCGCAAGCCTGGCGCAGGCGCTGCTCGACCAGGGCATACAGGCGCCCGTCGCGCACGATGCCGCCTTTGCCGATGTGCTGCGGCTGCAACTCAAACTGCGGCTTGGCCAGCATGAGCGCGTGGCCGCCGGGGCGCACCAGCGCCGCCAGCGCGGGCAGCACCAGCGTGAGGGAGATGAAGGACAGATCGCCCGTCACCAGATCAAAAAGAGGAGCGGATTCAGGGGGGTCTAAATCGCTATCCGCGCAATTTCCACTAGGACATGATGCTCTGAAAACAGTAGCATCCAGATGCCTTGCATTCACCCGCTCGATGCAGCGCACGCGCGCATCTTGCGTCAGGCGCGGGTGCAGCTGGCCGTGGCCCACGTCCACGCCCGTGACGTGCGCCGCGCCGTGCTGGAGCAGGCAGTCGGTAAAGCCGCCGGTGGACTGGCCCACGTCCAGGCAGCGCCAGCCTGCCACGTTCAGCCCCGTGGCGGCCAGCGCGCCTTGCAGCTTCAGGCCCCCGCGCGAGACATAGCGGCGCTCGGCGTCATCTTGCAATTCGATTTGCGCCTGCTGCGGCAAGGCCTCTCCGCTCTTGCGCACGGGCTGCCACGCGCCGCCTGCCACGCGCCAGCGCGCGCCCGCCGCAATCAGCCGCTGTGCCTGGCTGCGCGTGGCCGCCAGCTGGCGCGCCACCAGCAGTTGATCGGCCCGCATCATGGCGCTCATGGGCCGGGCACAGGCTCGGGGGCCGCCGCAGGGGGTATGGGGGCGGGCGCGCCATCGAGCGCCTGCAACAAACCCAGCTCGTTAAAGCGCGCCGTCACGCGCACGCCTTCCTTGCGGGCTGTTATTTCGCTGCCGCCCGCCACGCTGTCTTCCGTCAAATCAAAACCCTTGGCCTTCAAATAACAACGCAAGGCCCTGCGATAATTCAATTCAAAATTGGAAAACAACTGCTCCAGCGTGGTGGAAATGGTTGCCAATTCAGAAATGTCGGCATTGATGGCGGCATTCTTGGCCGCCACTTCAGGCGAATAAACCGTGCAAACCAAAATACCCTCGCCATAATTGGCCAGATAATACGCATCCGCCTTGCACAAGGCGCTGGCCGTCATGCCGATGGCGTGCACCCAGCGCCGCTCCAGCGCGAAATCCGTTTCATCCAGCAGCAGCGCCAATCCATGCGAGCGCCCGTATTCGCGCATGGCCCGTGCGTCAGCCAGCGCTTCATCCGGCCAGCCTGCCTTCGCATTGGTCCAGGCCCAGCGCCAGGTGTCGTTTCTCAGCGAATAACTGCCTATGGCCTGAATGCGGCATGAAAAGCCGTTGTCAAACGTCAGCGACTGCGCGGCCACATCGCCGCTCCAGCTTGCCTCGCCCACCAGCTCCTGCAAGCCGGCCTGCTTTTCCATACCCAGCGCGCCAAACCGCGCCAGAAGCCGCCGCATCTGCTCATCCGCAGACAAAACCCGCGCCTGCTCCTGCACCCTGCCCCGCCTGCCGCCAAACAGCCAGCCCAGAAAAGACATTTCCGCTCCTTGAAAATATTTTTAATCAGCCAGCCGGGGCTGGGCATTCAAAAAACGCACCAGATCGCCTGCTGTTTCGACTTTGCCCGCCCAGGGATTTTCACGGGTTTTATCAAGGCTGCGGCCAGCGCGCCAGGCCATGACGGGAAGAAAGGCATTCTCCACATCCTCCTCATCCATTTTCAGCGTCTGCCGAATATCATCATCCCAGCGCACGGGAAAATCGGCCGCCTTCGCGAACCGGGCTGTCTGATGCGCAAGCTCCTCATAAACGGCGCGCACCACCCGCGGGTCATTTTCGCGGCAACGGGCTTGACGGGCAAATTGGCAAATACCCTCGCCCGCGCGGCTGGCGGCCAATGCCCGCAAACGCTTGCTTTCGGCCGCTGCCAGGCACCATGCCAGCAATATCAGAATCGTCAAAAAGGCCAATGTTGCAACCGGTTGAATCCACAAATTCAGCAATAACATGCATAGCATGAATGCCAGAAACAGCCCTCCCACGCAATATGCCCGCCAGTTTTGCCGCTTCCGGACATGCTGAAAATCCTCGCGTGGCGGCATGTGCCTTGAAAACCGTTTTATCATCCTCTTCTCCCTGCTGATTCACCCCAATTCAAACCGTTGCCAAAGCATGTTTCCGGTGTCCGCCTCACAGATATTTGCTGGCTTCCCTGATGCTGAGAGGCGCCATTTTGCCATGGTGCTGCCTGATGAAGTTTTTCACCCATCCGGGATTGGTTTTTGAATAGTCCCGCAGCGCCCAGCCAATGGCCTTGTTGATGAAAAATTCCGTCTGGTTGAGATTATTGACCAATATCTGCTCCAGCAGGTGCTGATCGGTTTGATCCTTTCTGAGCAGCTGATGGTCAATGGCAAGGCGGCGCAGCCAGATATCTTCGTCGCGGCTCCATTGCAAGATGACGGGCCTGGTTTCAGGAAAGCCGGCAATGATGCCGCCCGCCAGCCGGTCAAGAAAATCAATCGTATCCCACCAGGATTTGCTTTGCGCCAGTTTCTTCAATTGGGGCAAGTCACCGGGGCGCAGAAGGTTTTTTCTGGTTTCCAGATAATCCAGCGCCGCATATTGCATTTCCCGGAAGGGATGCTCCCATGCCTGCCGGACAAAGCGCCAGTCAATATCAGCGCCGCCATGCTTTTTGAAAAATGCTTTTGCGGCCTTGCGTCTGGCGGGCGTTTTGACGCCCAGAAACTCAAAGCGGCCCCTCATGTAAGCTTTCATCGCACGGGCATCGTCGGCATTCGCCAGATTCTGCAATTCTTTCAAAAGCATCTGCGCTTCCATGTTTGCCGCTCCCATCGCTGGCGCAATGCAAATGCGCTGCTGCATTGAGCAGCCCCATCACGGCTTTCGCATTTGCAAGAGGCCGGTTTTTCAAAAACGGCTGCCGCGCTGCACAGCCCAAACGTTCAGCGCGGCAGTCTTTCACGCCCTCAATAGCGGTAAGCGTCGGTTTTGTAAGGCCCTTCCTTGTTCACACCGATGTAGGCGGCCTGTTCATCCGTCAGGCGCGTGAGGGTGGCGCCGAGCTTGGACAGTTGCAGGCGGGCCACGTGTTCGTCCAGGATTTTGGGCAGCACATAAACCTTGCCGGCCTCGTATTGATCAGGCTTGGTGAACAGCTCGATTTGCGCCAGCGTCTGGTTGGCGAAGCTGCTGCTCATCACGTAGCTGGGGTGGCCCGTGGCGCAGCCCAGGTTCACCAGACGGCCCTTGGCCAGCAAGATGATGCGGCGGCCCGAGGGGAAGATGACGTGGTCCACCTGCGGCTTGATTTCTTCCCACTGGTATTTTTCGAGCGAGGCCACGTCGATTTCGTTGTCAAAGTGGCCGATGTTGCAGACGATGGCTTCGTTTTTCATTTCCACCATGTGCTCGTGGCGGATCACGCTTTTGTTGCCCGTGGTGGTCACGAAGATGTCGGCCAGCGGCGCGGCCTGCTCCATCGTCACCACTTTGTAGCCTTCCATCGCGGCTTGCAGGGCGCAGATGGGGTCAATCTCGGTCACCCACACCTGGGCGCGCAGCGCGGCCATGGCCTGGGCGCAGCCCTTGCCCACGTCGCCGTAGCCGCACACCACGGCCACTTTGCCGGCCACCATCACGTCGGTGGCGCGCTTGATGCCGTCCACCAGGCTTTCGCGGCAGCCATACAGGTTGTCGAACTTGCTCTTGGTCACGCTGTCGTTCACGTTGATGGCGCGGAACTTGAGCGTGCCCTTGGCCGACATCTCCTTCAGGCGCATCACGCCGGTGGTGGTTTCTTCCGTCACGCCAATGATTTGCGCGCTCTTGCGGCTGTACCAAGTGGAGTCTTCGGCCAGCTTGGCTTTGATGGCGGCAAACAGCACGCGCTCTTCTTCGCTCTTGGGGTTGGCCAGCACGCTGGCGTCTTGCTCGGCTTGCTGGCCCAGATGCATCAGCAGCGTGGCGTCGCCGCCGTCATCCAGAATCATGTTCGGGCCTTCGGCCTGGCTGCCTTTGGGGCCGAATTCAAAAATGCGGTGCGTGTAGTCCCAGTAGTCTTTCAGCGTTTCGCCCTTGACGGCGAAAACCGGCGTGCCGCCTGCCGCAATGGCTGCCGCCGCCTGGTCTTGCGTGCTGAAAATGTTGCACGAGGCCCAGCGCACTTGCGCGCCCAGCGCTTGCAGCGTTTCAATCAGCACGGCGGTCTGAATGGTCATGTGCAGACTGCCCGCAATGCGCGCGCCCTTGAGCGGCTGGCGCGCGGCGTATTCCTCGCGAATGGCCATCAGGCCGGGCATTTCCGTTTCGGCAATCCGGATTTCCTTGCGGCCCCAGGCGGCCAATCCAATATCGGCAATCACGGATTCGGGCGAAACATTCAAAGGCGCATTCATATGGCGGGTCTTTCCTTGATGAAAAAAAGAGAAAAACCACCGATACCCGCGCGGGCCTGGCGAAACGCCAAAAAAAAGCTCACCACGCGTTCATCAGCGGGTGAGCGTCGTTGCGAAGGGGGAGAAACCGCCCCTTCGAGCCTGACCCTGCGCCAACAGGCGGGGGATGCAACGCTCCTCGAAGGGCGGCGCGGATTATAGGCAGGCGCGCACGGGCAAAAACACCGCCAAACACCGCCAATTGCGCCGGTTTCGCGCCGGTTTCCAATCCATTTTTGCCATGAATGGGCACTGGCTGGACGCATGAGAGCGGGCGAATCACGCAAATGGCAAGTCCGCGCTTGGGAACCCTCTCTCAAAAACATTCGGCTGGAATGCACGGGTGATCAAACGCCATGAGCGGCATGGCTTCAAGGCGCTGTCCAAGCGCTGGATGGTGGAGAGGGCCTTGGCCAGGCTGCGCAAGGATCGCCTGCATTCGGCACATGGTCCGGCGCCTGGCCTGATCTCTTGAGGCAAGCGCAGAGATACCAGAAAAAGGAGCAAATTCAGGGGCATCAAAATGCCCTTCTGCGCTGGCTCCACTAGGACGTCATGCTACGGATACAGGAGCGAAATAGGGCCGGCTTTCAGAGTTCGTAGTCGGCCACATGGCCTTGCATGGCCTTGGCGACCAGATCGCGATCCAGCCGGTCGGAGAGCAGTTCGGCAAAGTGATAGACGAACTGGCGCAGGTAGGCGCCGCGCTTGAAGGCCACGCGCGCGACGTTGGAACCCAGCAGGTGGCCCAGGGGGCGGGTGAGCAGGCCCCGCATGTTTTCGGGGGCGCTGCCTTGCGTAGCCATTTCGGCCACGATGCCGATGCCCAGGCCCAGCTGGACGTAGGTGGTGATGACGTCCGAGTCAATGGCTTCGAGCACGATGCGCGGCTGCAACTCGCGCTGGGCAAAGGCTTGGTCAATGAGGGCGCGGCCCGTGAAGGAAGGGTGGTAGGTGATGAGCGGCCAGGCGGCAATGTCTTCCAGCGTGATGCGCTTTTGCCGCGCCAGCGGGTGGCCTTCGGGCAGGGCGAGCATGTGCTGCCACTCGTAGCAGGGCAAGGTAACCAGGTCAGGGTAGTCGGCCAGCGATTCGGTGGCCACGCCGATTTCAGCCTGTTCGTCCAGCACCATTTGCGCCACTTGCTGGGGGTTGCCCTGGTGCAGGCGGATGCTGACTTTGGGCCAGGCCTGGCGCAGGCGGGCGACGGGCTGGGGCAGCACGTAGCGCGCCTGGGTGTGGGTGGAGGCGATGGAGAAGGTGCCGGTGTCTTGCGCGGTGTATTCCTCGCCGATGCGTTTGAGGTTGTTCACCTCGCGCAGGATGACGGCAATGCTTTCCAGCACGTGGCGGCCCGGTTCGGTGATGCTTTTGAGGCGTTTGCCGTGGCGGGTGAAGATGTCGATGCCCAGCTCCTGCTCAAGGTCGATGATGGCCTTGGAAACGCCGGGCTGCGAGGTGTGCAGAACGCGCGCGGCTTCGGTGAGGTTGAGGTTGCGGCGCGAGGCTTCCTGGACGAAACGGAACTGGTGCAGGTTCATGGCGTGAAGGGTTCAGGCGCGGGGGGCAAAGGGGCCGGAAAGAGCCGCGCGGGCCAGGGCGTCGAGCACGGCGGGGTGTTCGGCGATGGTGGCCGCTTGCGTGATGGGCACGCCAGGATGGGCGTGGCGCAGCGCGGCCAGCAGGCGCGGCAGGTCTTCGCGGGCGTGGCGGCCCATGCCTAAAAACATGGGCCAGACGGTCAGGCTGAGCGCGCCCTGGGCAATGAGACGGGCAGCCGCTTGCGGCAGGCTGGGCGCGGTGAATTCAAGGTAGGCGCAAGACACGGCCACGCCCGCCGGGGCGGTTTCGCGCATGCGGCGGGCCACGGCTTCAATGGGCGCGCTCCATAAGGGATCACGCGAGCCGTGGGCGAAAAGGATGATGCCGCGCGCCATGTGCCTGCTTTCTTTCTGCCGTCTTTGTGGGCGCCGCCCGGCGCTTACTGCCGCAGCACCAGCCAGCCAAAGGCGGCCAGCGAGAGCAGCGAGTAGATGAGGCCGGGCGTGGCGGCGGCCAGCCAGGGCTGCCAGTCGCGCAAATTGCCAATGAAGCCGAAGACGTTGTTGAGCAAAAAGAAGCTGATGCCCGCCATGACGCCAATGAACACGTGGCCGGAGATGTTGCCCGAGCGGAAATGCAGGTAGGCAAAGGGCAGCGCCAGCACCATCATCACCAGGCAGCCCAGCGGGTAGAACACCTTGCGCCAGAACTCGATTTCATAGCGCTGGGCGCTTTGGCCGTTGGCGTGCAGGTGGCGGATGTACTGGAACAGATCAAGCGCCTTCATGCGGTCGGGGCTGACGAGGGCGGCGGCCACCATGTCGGCAGACAGATGCGTGGGCCAGCGCGCCTGTGGCGGCTGGGTGCGGGCAATGCCGGCCTGGCCCGCCGGGCTTTCTTGCAGGGCGCGGCGCTGGGGGCGCTCCAGCAGCCATGCGCCTTCGTCAAAGCGGGCGCTTTCGGCCTGGGTGGTGGAAAGCCAGCGGCCCTGGGGGTCGAACTCGAAGATGCGCACGCGGTTCATCTGCCCGTCGGCCGAGAGCGAGGCGACATTGACGGAGTAGCTGCGGCCATCGGCGCTTTTGTCTTTCAGCCAGCCGCCGGTCAGCCCCACGGTGAGCTGCCCGGCAAAGCGCGAGCGCAAAAGCTGCGCGGCGCGGTTGGCTTCAGGCGCAGCGTAGTCGCCAATGACGAAGGTGAGCGCCGCAAAGGCCGCGCCCAGCGCCAGCAGCATGCCCAGCGCGCGCAGCGGCCCCAGGCCGCTGGTGCGCAAGATGGTGTATTCGGAGCTTTCGGCCAGCCGCGCCATCACGTAAATGGCGCCAATGAGCACGGCAATGGGCAGGAGCTGGTAGATGTGGTTGGGCACGCGCAAGGTGACAAACAGCAGCACTTGCGAGAGCGGGTAGCCGCCAGCGCTGTTGAGGTACTGGAGCTGATCCACCAGGTCAAAGAACACGAACAGCAGCAAAAAGGCCACGCCCACAAAGGCCACGGCGCGCAGGATTTCGCGGTAGATGAAGCGGCGGATGGTTTTCATGCCGCCCCTTTCTGCCCGTCTGGCGGCACGGATTGCGCGGGTTGCCTGGCCCACGGGCGCGGCAGCCAGCCGCCCCAGTGGCGCAGCAGCAAAGCGCCCAGCGCGGCAGCGAAGATGCCGCCGTGCAGCAGGCAAAGCAGCGCGGCCAGGCTCACTTTGCCGCTGGCCACCCAGCTTTGCCCCACATTGAGCAGGTTGTAGTAGGCGGCAAAGGCAAAGAGCGAAAACACCATGCCCGCGCTGCGCCCCACGCGGGGATTGACGCGCGTGCCCGCCAGCGCAATCACCACGCAATTGAGCGCGGCCAGCGCCAGGCCCAGCCGCCAGGAAAACTCGGCCTGGTTGTTGCGATCGGGCTGGCGCAGCAGCGCCAGCGTGGAGCGGTAGCGCGGCGCTTGCAGCCCGGCCGAATCCAGCGAGCGGGCGCTCACGCGCGCGCCGTATTCGCGAAATTCGCTCAGGCGCATTTCGCCCGTTTCCAGATCGGTTTCCAGGCGCTGCCCTTGGTCCAGAATGACGAAACGCTCCGCGCCTTGCGTTTGCAGGCGGCCGCCGCGCGCGGAAGTGACGATTTCCCGGCCCTTTTCGGTGGCGGCGATGAAGATGTTGCCGCCGGGCGCGTCGGCTTCAGCTTCGGCGTCCGGCCTGGCCGGTCCGAAGTCCGTCCTGCCTGCGGGCGCGCCGGTGGCGCTGCGCACGGCGTCAGCCGCCTTTTTGTCGATGTAAAGCACGCGCCGCCCGCCTGCGGATTCAATGAACTGGCCGGGCGCCACGCGGTCCACGTCGCCGCGCGATTCATAACGCTCGCGCAGCTCGCGCACCTGCTGGTTCGTCCACGGCCACACCGCCAGCGCCAGCACGGCAATGCCCAGCAGCACCGGCCAGGCAAAGCGCAGCAGCGGCGGCAAAAACGCCAGCAGCCCGCGCCCGCTGGCAAACCACACCACCATTTCACTGGCCATGTACATGCGCGAGAGCGTGGCCGTGATGGCCACAAACAGGCTCAGCGTGAGGATGGTGGGCAAGTGCCCCAGCACCGTAAAGCCCATCACCAGCATGATTTCAGACGGGTTCACGTGCCCGGCCGAAGCCTGGCCCAGCGTGCGGATCAGCATCATCGTCATCACGATGGTGATGAGCACCACCAGAGTCGCGCCGAAGCTGCGCCCCAGCTCTTTGCGCAAGGATGAATCGAATAACATCAGTTTGAAAGGAAACCGCTGATTATGGACTTTGAACTCAAGACGCTGCGCCTGGCGCAGGCGGCCCGCGCCAAGGCCGATGCGCTGGTTTTTCTCGTCACGCAAGACACCGCCAAGGCCAAGGCCGATGACGCCCTTTCAGCCCTGGCCGCCCGCGCCATCAAGACGGGCGACTTCAGCGCCGAAGCCGGCAAGCTCCTGCCCTGCTACGCCGCCGAAGGCATTCAGGCGCCGCGCGTGCTGCTGGCGGGCGCGGGCGACGGCAGCGCGCAAGCCGTGCGCCGCGCCGTGGCCGCCGCCATTGCGCTCATCAAAAGCGGCCCCGCCTGCCAGGCCGTGCTGTGCTTTGCGCAAACGCCCAGCCCCGCCGCCTTGCGCGCTGCCGTGCTGGCTGCCGCCGACGCGGCCTACGCCTACACCGAAACCAAACCCAAGGCCAAGCCGGTCGCGCTAACCGGCGTGCGCCTGGCCCTGCCCGCCGCCGCCAGCGCCGCATTGAAAACCGCCTTCGCCCAGGCCACGGCCACGGCCAGCGGCATCCGCCTGGCGCGCGAGTGGGGCAACCGCCCCGCCAACCACGCCACGCCCCGGCAACTGGCCGCCGCCGCCCAGGCCATCGCCAAGGAAAAAGGCAGCCATATTGACTGCGAAGTTCTCGGCCCCAAGGAAGTGGCCAAGCTCGGCATGGGCGCATTTGCCGCCGTGGCGCGCGGCTCGCATGAAGAGCTGCGCTTCATCGTGCTGCGCTACCAGGGCGCGGCCAAGAGCCAGCCGCCCGTGGCCCTGGTGGGCAAGGGCATCACGTTCGACTCCGGCGGCATCTCCATCAAGCCCGCCGCCGGCATGGACGAAATGAAGTTCGACATGTGCGGCGCCGCCAGCGTGCTGGGCGCGTTCGAGGCCCTGCGCCAGCTGCAACCGGCCATCAACGTGGTCGGCCTCATTCCCGCCTGCGAAAACCTGCCCGGCGGCGGCGCCACCAAGCCGGGCGACGTGGTCACCAGCCTGAGCGGCCAGACCATCGAAGTGCTCAACACCGACGCCGAAGGCCGCCTGGTGCTGTGCGACGCCCTTGCCTACGCCGCGCGCTTCAAGCCCCGCGCCATCATCGACATCGCCACCCTCACGGGCGCTTGCGTCATTGCCCTGGGCCACGTTCGCAGCGGCCTTTACGCCACCGACGCCGCCCTGGCCCAAGCCCTGCAACAGGCGGGCGAAGCCGCGCTCGACCCCTGCTGGCCCATGCCGCTGGATGACGAATACGCCGAAGGGCTGAAAAGCAACTTCGCCGATGTGGCCAACGTGGCGGGCCGCCCGGCAGGCTCCGTCACCGCCGCCAAATTCCTGCAACGCTTCGTGCCCGAAGGCACGCCGTGGGCGCACCTGGACATTGCCGGCAGCGCCTGGAAAAGCGGCAAGGCCAAGGGCGCCACGGGCCGCCCCGTCGGCCTGCTCGTTCAATACCTGCTGGCGCAAGCTGCCTGAACGGCAGGCAGCCAGGGCAGCCGCGCATGACGGAAGTGACCTTTCACTTCAACGTGCCTGAAAAAACGGCCTATGCCTGCCGCCTGCTGCGCAAGGCATGGGCCGCGCGCGCCCCGGTTGGCGTGCTGGGCGACGCCGCAGCCCTGCGCGCGCTCGACGAAGCCCTGTGGACCTTCTCATCGCAGGCATTCATCCCCCATTGCGGCGTCTCCGCCCCCGCCCACGTGCTGGCCGCCACGCCCATCGTGCTGGCTACCGACGCTGCCCTCTTCACACGCAGCCAGGTGCTGCTCAACCTGGGCCAGCCCGCGCCCGAAGGCTTTGAACGCTTTGCCCGTTTGATCGAAATCGTCAGCGCCCAGCCGCAAGACCGCGCGGGCGCCCGCCAGCGCTGGAACCACTACAAAAAACACGGTCTGCAACCCCAGGCCCATGACGCGGCCGCCCGCAAGGACTAAACCCGCCCTCCCGAAAAGGCCCACCATGACCGCCCACGACCCCCGCGCCAGCGACGCAGCCATTGAACCCATCCTTGACGACACTCCCGCATGGAGCGAAGCGCCGCCCCCGCAATCCGTGCCCATGCTCACCGAAGTCATCGCCCCCGTCAGCCAGCCCGGCGAGCTGGCCCCGGAACCCGGCGCCCTGCCGCCTGCGCCCGCCCCCGTCTCCGCCCAGGTTCCCGCGCAAGCCAGCGCCCTGGCCGGACAAGTGCTCCAAACCCTGGCCCCCACGCTTGACCTCCGCATCAGCGAAGCCATCGCCCGCGTCTTGCACGAACAGCTTCTGGGCCTGAACGCCCGCGTGCAGCGCGAAGTCGCCGCCGTCGTCAAGCAAGCCGTGGCCGAAGCGCTGAAGCAGCAGAGCACACACGAAACCGCCCCCGGGCAAGACGGGCACGGCGAAAACGCGGATCAGGAAAAGCAAGACTGAACACGCAAGCGGCCCGCAGCCAGCCTCTTTTAGCTCCTTTTTCAATAGCGATAGGTCCTAGTGGAAACTGCGCAGAACGGCATTTTCACCCCCTTGTATTTGCTCTTGTTTTTTGACATAACGGCCCATCGGCCCATCACCCCGCTTCTGCCCACTCTAAAGCTCTGATTCAGCGCCTGGGGCTGGCGCTGGCACCGCAAGCGCAGCGGAATGAGCAGCGCTGAACCTGCCCAACCAAAACCAAGCGGGTAGCGGGCAGGTTGCCATCAACCGCGCATGATGCTGGGGCCGGCATCTGAACAACGCATGGGCCGAGTCAGCAAGAAGCCTGTTCGCAATCTGTATCTGTACTTGATGCGAAAAGCGCGGCCCGGAGTGATTCATGACATTGCAAACGCCTCGTCAGGCAGCAGGCGTGAATGTCAGAACCATTCGCGGTTTGCGCCTTGCGGTTCATCCCGGTCTGCTTTTTCTTCTCATGGCCCAACGCTGGGCGGGTTCCCAGAAACAGGAGCAAATTCGGGGGGCCTGAAACACCAATCTGCGCAGTGTCCATCAAGACATCGCGCTATGAATAGGGGAGCAACCCCGCCCAACGCCGCCCGCCCGCAGGCGCGAAAAGCGGCCCCGCTGACCTGCGGCGTCGCGCAACGTCGCACTGGCCGGTCAGCCAGCCGGTCAGCCAGACCGTCTGCGGCTTGCACTTCGCTCAGGTTCATTCACTCTTTCGCCCCTCATGGACGAACTCTGAACAGGTTCCAAAAAATGGGCGGGGCTGAAGAAAAGCGCCTTGGCTTTGCGCCCTGCGCTGCGCTCACTCGCCAATGGGCACGGGGGAACGCAGGGCGAGCAAGGCCCACTGCCCCTCCAGCAGGCGGCGCAGGCGGCGCGGCTCGGGCAGGGTGATGAGTTCGGCGCGCTCCGGGGCGCTTTCGGCGGCGCTTGCCG
>NZ_JARVII010000023.1:0-38092 GCF_029813755.1 Ottowia cancrivicina
CGCTGAACAAGGCGGGCGAGACGACGTGGAAAGCCAGATATGAAGCCTTTGGCAAGGCGCGGATAGACCATGCTTCGACGGCGCAAATCAACCTGCGACTGCCGGGCCAGTACTTTGATGCGGAAACGGGGCTGCACCAGAACTGGAACCGGGACTATGCGCCGGGCATTGGCAGGTATGTGCAGGCAGATCCCATTGGGCTGGCGGGGGGCATAAACGTCTATGGGTATGCTTATGGAAACCCGGTGGCGTTCTATGACCCGTCGGGAGAATTTGTGCCACTAACTACTATACTTTTACGTGGAACAATCGGTGGACTTATTAATATGGGAACCATATGGGCACTTAATGGAATACACGGAGTTAGACCTTGTTCTAGCTATAAAATGGCATTTTTAAATGGTTTTGTGGGCGGTATTATTGGTGGAGTCTTTGGAGCAGCTGTTACGGATTTATTAAATCAAACTGGATTCTCTATTTCCAATCTCAGAAAAGTTGATTGGATATCGGTTGCGGTAACCGTTGTTGGTGGAAAACTTGTTGATAAGGTTATAGAGTTTGCAGTAGGAACTGATATGGTCAGTAAAGGTGTCAGTCTCAGATCTGAACATACAAACTTAATTGAAGGCATAGTGGGTACGCCCGTAGGGTATGCTGCTGGAATTTTTTCTGGCTCCGCTTATAATAGCTATATGATATCAAATCAATCTTCATCTGATACTTGTTTTTGCGCCAATGGAGATAAGTAATATGCGGCAGATAAAAGCCATTATAAAACCAAAAGCGGTGGTTGTCTTTTTTCTGGTGATGGGGATGCTGACCATCCTGTTTTTAATAGTGAGTGACGGCTGTTTGTGCGCGATAAGACCCAACTTTTTCAATAGAATCATGAAGGGGGAGATTATTTTTGAAGATGGTATATTATTAGTTATATTTTTATTTATTGCGGTGGCTGTTTTATTTCAAGAAGAATTTGTTGTATATGAAAATGGAATATTGATGAAAACGAATATTTTCGATAAGGGTAAATTCTTTGACGAGTTCATTCTGAAAGATGATGGTTTGTTCGTCGAGGTGATGCTAAATAACCGGCGCTATAGGTTTGATAAAGCGTATTACATTATTTGGTATGCTGGAAAATAGTTAAAGGATATCCGCATGCGGGAGAAAATAAATTTTGCAGCCAGGCGGCGAAAGGGCGGGTAAGTCTATAGTATTCCTGTCAGTGGTTGATGGAGCTGTTTGTCATGATTACTTTTTTGCTCCTGATGAAATATATCTCAATTTCGATTGCGTCACGCCGACAGATGAAGAAATCGGGCTGGATTCCTTCAGAAAAATTCATGATGATAACATTTATTGCGAAATATAAGAAATGAAGAGGAAATATATCTTTGGCAAATTTATTATCAGAAAAATGGAGACCGCAAAAGATATTCGTCGCCTGGCCATAAAAGCTGTCACAAGCGAGTCTATATTGTTTGCACTCGATTGCTCGTGTCAAAACCTTATTGATTTCTTTGCAAGACAAGGATACAAATGGAAAAAAGAGGAGACGAATGACGATATGCTTGATGGCGGAATGATATTCAGGAATTTTATTAATGACAAGTGCAGGCAATTGAATGTGGTCATATTTTCGCACGATGCAGAATACGTGTTTTTATATGAAAAGATGCGTGACAGGTTCTCATGAGTCTTCGCGTTTTTGGCAGCAACGATGATTTCAGGTGGGCCGAATATCTCCTGACGCAAGCGCAAATGGAGCGGCGCTCCTCTTGATTGTGCCAACAAGGCCGAAGGTCATTGCCGTCATCTTATCTGAGCAATCCGTGGCCGCCTCATAAAGTCCGCCCAATAGGGGCGTTCCGCCTTTCTGTAGCCGTCAGATTTGCCCCTCATTTAATAGCTGGTTGGCCTCACGTCCAGGGTTGGCATGGATAGGAACTCCTTCATGACGCCAGAAATAATGCTTGGAACTAATTTTCTATCTTTGGAGATAAGGGTATTAATGGAAATGAAAATTCGGAATGTGGATGCAACCGAGGCAATAATCATCTTGTGCGCGGATAAAAACTTTGGCTTATTCTGCAAGGAAGCTTTGCTATTTGCAGACGGATGGCCGCGTCATATAAGAAAAAAGTATGGGAATGCAATGGTTTTTACCGAAAAGGAGTCGTACAATATAGAGTCGTTAAGATTCACGGGAGTGCGCGGAAATTCATTTATTGAAAAGTTGTTTTATTTCATGAATTTGAATTGGAAGGTGGAGGTTGTTCTTGGAAAGATGAACTTTAACATAGAGGAACTGAAAGATGCGATTATAGATACGTTTGATAAGAATTTTATCTTTGGCGATGATGATGCCCAGTTTGATGCTGAAGCGCTTAGGTGCATCAAACGTGAGATAATGAATGCGGAAACGTTGACGGATATATTTGATGCCATGAAGATTTCTAGTGATCGGCTAGGAAATGATCCTTCACTCGGAGAAAATTTATTGAGCGAAGGTCTGTATTAAATTTACGGCATTATCCCGGCTTGCTTATATTTACTCCTTATTCAATAGCATGATGTCCTAGTGGAACGTGCGCGAAAGCCGTTTTTAGCCCTTTCAGATTCGCTCCTGTTTTTGACGCGGCAGCCCCTCACCCCGCCACTGCCAGTCTCTGCCTGCTGCTGACGCCAAACTGAAGCCCTTCACGCCCTGCAATGTTTTTGCCGCGCCCGCCAAAGTCTTGCCTTCGCTGACAGTGCCCGCGTACTGACCTTGGCGTCGTTGCTGGTGCAACAGCTGGTGCAAGCGCAGCAAAGTCAGAGGCAAGTAAGCCTGCCCACCAGGACTGCACGGAAAGCACACAAGAACTGGCCGGCGGTTGAGCTGAGTCCATCATCGCCATCGGCGTGTTGCCGCACCTACCAGTGAGCCACGGCAGAGGCAGGCAAAGCCAGCACGGCGAAAGACTGCCATGCGGTGTTGGTCGCAGACCTGATAAGTGAGGGCAGGCAACTTGAACGGAAAATCAGCCTGAATGGGAGAGACGAGGTGAAGAGCCAGATGTGGCGTCTTCGGCAAGGCCAGAATCAATCCGGCTTCATTGGCGCAAACCAATTTGAGGCTGCCGGGGGCACAGTACTTTGATGCGGAAACGGGGCTGCATCAGAACTGGAGCAGGGGCTATGCGCCGGGTCTGGGCGATACATACAGACTGATCCGATCGGGCTGGCGGGATGAATTAATGTTTGCTTATACGTTAATGAAAATCCGAAAGACATATTGGCGATACTGCGAATCTATTTTTGGATTTGGCAACTTTCGTTAGTGTTCAACGAGGAGTCACTCTTGAAGAGGCCATTGAAAGAGAAAAATAACAAGTACAGTAAAACAGAAGACGATAAGAGACTGTATTGGATATTCCCTAATGAGAATTAGGGCAAGAGAAAAAGAAATCGTAAAAATAAGGAATGAATAACGGCATTGAAATCTGAAGCAGGCGGATTTTTACTAGGTTTGGGTGCAGGTATGTTTAGGACGGGCCAACCCCGGCTGGACGCTGGTTTATGTCAAGAATAGCGACAGGCATTGCGGCTTTTACAGTAATAGGGCCCTGTTCGGGGTGACTCATCTCCATGCTTCCGTGAAGAGTAATGAGAACTGTGATTACAGAATGGGTTTATAAATGACGCTGATTGAATTATTGTTTTTCATATTTCATATGTTTATATGGTGGTTAATCTTTGGTTTTTTTAAGAGAGTCCTTTTGGTGGCCGTTTGCATTAATCATTTCTATTCCGTGTCTTATTTGTATTTTGATAATTCTTCATTGGCGAACTCTGGTGCCAGACATTGTTTGCTGGATCAGGAGGATGATAAACAGGAACAAATAATATCTTGAAATAAACCATATATAATATGCTTGTCTTAAAAAATTGTGCTGAAGTTGCATTATATACATGCAACGTGCGCCTGCCAACAAGTATGCGTCCAGATTATCTGATTAATCTGGATCCACGATGCGATTTACATTGACGAGATTTGGTCATGATGCACAAGAAGATAATATGCTCCGCTGCAATTGCCTGCCTGGTTCCATTGTTCTGGTTTCTTTTGCTTCATATGGGTATTTTTTCATGGATAATGATGTCCTTGCTGTGGTTTTGCATGATGATTGCCGGATTCCTGATTGGAAATTTGCATGGGCGATATTTATATATTCTTATCATTTGCATATCAATTCTTTTCGCCGTGACAAATGTTCTGGGAAATTTTTCTTTTGGCCGCGAGACTGATTTTCCTGGCGTTTCCGGAGGGAGGATTGTTTTCGTGTATTGTCTGTTTTTCGGATTTCTTGAAATGTGCGCAGGCGTGATGTGTTGTAGGGCGTATGATTTTTTGACTGCCAAATATATCAATGCCACAAGAATATAGGGATGGAATATCTAAATAATTGCATAGCCAGGCCGGAGCAGGCCGAGAAAGGCAGCTGCGCTACAACGCAGCGGGCAGACTGAGTGAAAAATTGGATGGTGAATGGCTTTCTCGTGACAGAGTATTATATCATTTGGCATTAAAGCCATGAGAACTGCCGCTGACAATGATGATTGCGATTGGTTGACATGAAAAAATACAAAATGTACCGCAGGTGGATGCTGAATGCCGTGAAAAATGAGCTTGTTCCAAAGCTCGGGGAGCAGGAATTTGAGCGCGTGTTTTTAAAGGGAGAAGAGAAAAAGCAATTGGAGCAATTTTATCCATTCGGGAAATTTCAAAGGTTCAGGGGAGATGTTGTTGATATTCTTGAGATTCAATTTCCGCAATATGGATATCCAGAGTTTCGCATTGGTGCGGGCACGGTTGCGAAGAGCGGGTATGAACATCAGATTTTTGGACATATCGCAGCAAAGGATGTATGGGTTGGATATTTGATTCCCTATTATTCTTTTTATGCGATACCGTTTACAGGAAGATGGTTTTCCGTTCCTTTTTATTCTTTCCGCAAGTTAAATGAGGAAGATTTTTCTGCTTATGTCATAAAAATCAGTGCCGCATTGGTAAATGAAATAAATGAGGCCTTGATTCACGATAGGAGAGGAAAACATACAAGAAAATGTGGTTGAGGGCTTGCTTGACCATATTGATTGGACTGTCTGACTGAGCGGCTCTTGGCTGCGCCAGCCATGCCGAAGGCCACTGCCGCTTTCTTGTCTGACCAAGCTGTGCGGCCTCATGCAGTCCATCCAGAAAGGGCGCTGCCGCCTTTCTGTAGCCTTCTATTTGCTCCTCATTCAATAGCATGAGGTCCTAGCAGGAACTGCGCAAGCGCGGTTTTTTCCCCGTCAAATTAGCTCCTGTTTCTGATGTTCCGGGGCTTCATTCAGCCCGCAAGAAAGCGGTCTGTTTGCGCGAGCTGCTGTTGTCTGGCCGCGAGGAGCGGCGGATCGGGCTGGGCTGCAAGGCGCAGATTGCAGGCCATCCGAGTCCGCCTGTTCACAGCTGCGGTTATGGCGTGAATTAAGCAAGCGATAGCCCCGCCTTGCGCATTTGGCGTTGTTGCGCGCGATGATTTCTGGCCGCCTATCGCCATGAAAGCAGTGCCCCATTGGGCCAGCGGTGCGCATGCGCCTGCTGCTGGGCCGCCTTGATTTCGGTTTTCTTTTGGCGGCCTGGCTGTTTTCTTCGTTTTTCCGCTTTGGGCGCTTTCTTTTCCCGGCCAGGGGCTTGCGGCGCGAAGGGGCGCGTGACACTTGCTGACATTTGTTTGTCTGCTGGAGATGTCGATGCCCGCTCTGTTTTTGCGCCGCCCTGGTTCTTCTTGTGTTTTGGCCCGCTTGCGCCCGGGCTGGTTTCATGCCCTGGCTTGCGCGGCCGCGCTGGCTTGCGCTGCATCAGCCGTATCGGCCGCAGAGCAGGCTCGCGCGGCAGAGCCTGAACAAGGCAAGGAAAAAGAGCGCACGCTGGAGGCCATCACCGTCACGGGCGAGCGCATCGAGCGCAGCTTGCGCGACACGGCTTCATCTGTTTCCAAGATGGACGCGCAGGATGTCGAGGCGCAGCCGGGGCGCTCTTCGGTGCAGGAGGCGCTGGAACACGTGCCCAACGTGGTGTTTGCGGGCACGGTTTCCGCGCCGGTGATTCGCGGGCAAGACGCGCAGGGGCCGATTTCTGGCGCGAGCGCCTTTTTGGGCGGCACGGTGCCGCGCGCCACCATCAATGTGGACGGGCGCTACCTGAGCTACAACGAGCTGGTGTTTGGCGCCGAGCCGCTGTGGGATGTGGAAAGCATTGAGGTGTTTCGCGGCCCGCAAACGGTTTCGCAAGGGGCCAACAGCATTGCCGGGGCCGTTGTGGTGCACACCAAGGAGCCGACGTTTCACCGTGAAGGCGCGGCGCAGGTATCCGCTGGCGGCATGCGCGCGCGGCGCGCTTCGGCGGTGATTTCCGGGCCGCTGGTGTCCAACGAGCTGGCCGCGCGCCTGGCGGTGGATGCCAGCCAGCGCGACACCTTCATTCACTACGTGAACCCGCGCTTTGCCAAGGGCGACACGGATCAGGACTTCGAGTCGCGCAGCGCCCGCCTGAAGCTGCTGTGGCAGCCTGCCGCCTTGCGCCAGCTCACGGCGCGGCTGGCGCTCACGCACACGCAAGGCAGCCGCCCCACGAACGAATCGGCCAATGCGCCTTACAGCCGGTACGACAGCCTGACGCTGGCCATGCCCAGCTTCAGGCAGTGGAACAACGGCGTGGTGGCTGATGTGGCCTGGCGTTTTGCCAATGACCTGACGCTCTCGCACCGCGCCAGCTTCTCGCACCTGAATGTGCGGCGCGTGGCCGAGCCGTTTTCCAACGGCGGCGCGCTCATCACGCTCAAAACCGTCACGCACGAAACCAAGCTGGACTTTGGCGATGCCCAGTCCGTCTGGCGCGGCGCGGCGGGCCTGTTCGTGAACCATGCGCGCTCGGACGATTTGCTCTACACACGCGGCATATCCCGGTTTGACGACCGCAAGCGCAATCTGGGCCTGTATGGCGAGCTGAGCCGCCGCCTGGGCGCAGATGGGCGCTGGCTGCTCACGGGCGGGCTGCGCTACCAGAGCGACCACATCCGCCGCAGCGGCAAAACGCCTTTTTCCCGCGCGCCGATGGCGTATGACCAGCGCTTTCACGCCGTGCTGCCCAAGCTCTCGCTGGCGTATGACCTCTCGCGCACGGCCACGGTGGGCGCGCTGGTGAGCAAGGGCTACAACCCCGGCGGCGCGGGCGTGAGCTTCGCGCAATCGCGCACGTACAGCTTTGACGCTGAAACGCTGTGGAACTACGAGCTGTTTGGCCGCGCCAGCTTGCTGGGCGGGCGCATGCTGCTCACGGGCAACGTGTTTTTCAGCGACTTGCGCCACTCCCAGCGCCTGCTGCCCGACTACCTCAATGGGCGCCTGTATGGCGCGGTGGTGGTCAATGCCGACCGCGCCCGCGCCCGTGGGCTGGAAGTGTCAGCCGACTGGCAGGCTAACGCCCGCTGGCGCCTCAAAGCCGCGCTGGGGCTGCTGCACACGCGCATTTCGCGCTTTCAGGCCACGGGCGGGCAGCTGCTGCAAGGCAATGAATTTGGCCGCGCGCCGCGCCACACCCTCTCGCTCGGCGCCGAGTGGACGCCCGCGCCCGGCCTGAACCTGGCGCTGGACGCGCGCCACACCGCGCGCTTTCACTCCGCCGACGACAACCTGCCCGGCTACGAAGTGGGCGGCCACACCGTGATCAACGCCCGCGCCAGCTGGCAAATCAACCGCCACGTGCAGCTTTTCGCCTGGGTGAACAACCTGGCCGACCGCGTTTTGCCCATCTGGATGCACGACGACCGCACGGCCGGCGGCATCGTCTCTTCCATGATGCCGCCCCGCCAGATTGGCGTGGGCGTGAAGGCGGAGTTTTGAGAATCTGTCCAAAGGTTATGTTCGTGGAAGCGATTGATGCGGACTCGGGCGCTCGTGGGCGTTGCAAACGCCTCGCCGGTTCAAAGCCTCAAACCCCGTCTGCAGTTTGCGCCTTGCACTGATCTGCCGCCACTGACGACCAGACTTTGAACAGGCTCTAGTGCGTGTCATCAATCAGGCGAGCCATACGACCGTTGCTGCCAAATGGACAACGCCCAGGAAGTTGCGAGCCGTCTTGTCGTAACGCGTGGCGATGGCCCGGCACTGTTTGAGCTTGGCAAAGAAGTTTTCGATCAGATGGCGGGCTTGGTAAGGCCGTTCCGCCACCTGCGCGGCCGCTGGGAATTTGTGGAAACCGACGACGGCGGCTGCGAAGTGCGCTACAGCATGGATTTTGAAGTGCCGCTCTTGCTCGCGCCCATCCTCGGCGGGCTGATGAGCCACATGAGCAATACGATGGTCGATGCCTTTGCCCGCCGCGCGGAACAGGTTTACGGGGCGTGAGCATGCTGAAGAAACCGCTGCCGCTTGCGGCGCTTTTTATTTTGACTAACGCCCTCTATTTCTGGATGGCAAGCCGCACGCTCCCGGCGCTGATGGCATTTGCTGGCGGACTACCGCCGTTGGACGCGCTGCCCTTCGGCTATGCGCCGGACTACCCGGCGCGCCTCTTTGCCGCCTTGGGTGAGGCGGGGCGCGATTACTACCGCGCTCCCCAACTCATTCTCGACAGCTTCTACCCGCTGCTTTTTGCCCTGACCTACGCCAACCTGCTCGCCGTCCTCCTGCGCAAGAACTTCCGCCCGCAGCGCTGGTTCGCCCTGCTGTACGCCTTGCCCGTTTGCAGCGCCGTCTGCGACTGGCTGGAAAACGCGGCGACCTTCACCATGCTGCGCCAATACCCGGACATTTCCCCGGCAATGGCGGGCGCGGGCAGCATTTTCGCCACACTGAAAACGCTAACCGGCTTCCTGACCCTCGCCGGCATTCTGCTGCTCAGCCTGCGCTGGCTGTGGCGCTATTACAAGGCGCGGCGGGGCTGACGATGGCAACCATCCGCGTTGAAATCGCCTACGCCGAACCGGAACGGCAAAAAATCATCACCCTCACCATGAACGAAGGCGCGACGCTCAAACAAGCGGTAGAGCGCTCCGGCATGGTGCGTTTCTTCCCGCATCTTGATTTGCAGAAGAGATGCGGGTCGTAGTCCCGAGCCGCCTTCTTGCTGCTGCATGAGGCAAGGACAACGCCTCGAGCACTCGTGCTTGGGCGTCATAGCCCTTGTCGGCGATCACGGTTTCGGCCGCTGTTTGAGCCAAGAGCACGTCGGCTCCTTCGAGGCCGTTCGCCTGCCTTGGCGTGAGATGAAATCCGGTGGCCCAGTGCATCCGCCGCCGCGTGAATCTTGGCGCTCAGCCCGCCGTGGCTGTGTCCGATGGCTTGCGGCGCCCCCTTTTGCCCCAGCACCGTGCTGGCCCGTGCTGGCGCGCTCGCGCGATGGTCGAGCCGATCATCGCGTACTCGTTGCCGGCCTGCTGCGCCAGGGCTTCAAAGACCCGTTGCCATACACCGCTGTGGCTCCAGCGGCTGTGGCGCAGGTGCGCCACCTGGAAGTCTGCGAAACCGTCGCGCAACGCGTATCTTCTGGTCATGGCCCTTCAGCTGGGTTCTCGCCCGCAGGCTTCAGGCCCGGCACTTGATGATCGATGACAAGCCCTAACAAGCCTGTCATCCTCGGATGCAAAGGAATTCGCTTCTGAATTCATAGCATGATATCCTAGTGGAATATGCGCAGAAGCCATATTTTTCCCCATCTAATTTGCTCCTGTTTTCAAAGCAATCCGCCAGCGGTCTTTCGCCCTGCCCTTCTCTGCGTGCCCATGCAACGCCTCATCAACCGCCATGCCAGCCCAACCGCCTTCCGGCGCGCCGCCAAAGCCCGCAGCTGATCAATGAACACCGCCGAAGCCAAACGCATCCTCGAAACCGCCCTGATCTGCGCGCGCCAGCCGCTGACGCTGCGCGACATGCGCGCGCTGTTTGACGGCGCGCTGGCCGCCGACACCCTCAAAACCCTGCTGGCCGATTTGCAAAACGACTGGGCGCAACGCGGCGTGGAGCTGGTGTGCGTGGCCAGCGGCTGGCGCTTTCAGAGCCGCCCTGAAATGCGGCCCTGGCTTGAGCGCCTGCACCCCGAAAAGCCGCCCCGCTACACCCGCGCCACGCTGGAGACGCTGGCCATCATCGCCTACCGCCAGCCCGTCACGCGCGGCGACATTGAAGACATACGCGGCGTCACCGTCAGCACCCAGACCATCAAGCAGCTGGAAGAGCGCGGCTGGGTGGAAGTGATTGGCTACCGCGAAACCGTGGGCCGCCCCGGCCTGTATGCCACCACGCGGCAGTTTCTGGACGACCTGGGCCTGGCCTCGCTGGAGCAGCTGCCCGCCATCGAGGCGGGCGAACCGGGGCAGGAGCTGGCGCAGGCGCTGGAAGCGGCGGGCCTGGAGCCGTCTGAAGCTCCTGAAGCGGACAGCGCGGCAGCAGGAAATGCGCCAGGCAGCGCGGCGGAAGACGCGGCCAGCGCCAAAGCGGGCGGCGACCCCCCGTCAGCCAGCGCCCCCGCCGCCCCGCAGGCCGCTACAGATGCCGGCCTTCACCGCCCGCAAGACCCCGCCCCGGCAGAACCCGCCGCCATCGCAGGCGAAGCGGCCAAAGCGCCCGCCCCCGCCAAGCTGCCCGCCGTTGATGCGCCCGCTGCGGCCCCTGAAGCGCCGCCCCCCGCCGCGCTGCCCGACCCGGCCCGCCCCCTGCCCGTGGATGCCTATCTGCAAACCGAGCTGATCGCCCTGCTGCGCGGCGGCAACGCCAGCCGCGAAGCCATTGCGCAAACCCTGCTGGCAGAAATGCTGCCCGAAGGCAGCGATGCCGCCGAAGCCGCCGCCTGGGTGGATGCCCAGCTCGCCGCCCTGCGCCAGGAGCAGCAGGGCTGGCCCGCCGTCACCGACTGCGACCGGCTCGATGCCGCCTTTGCCGCCCTGCGCCAGCAAGGCATCGTCTGCCTGCCGCACGCGGGCGACACGCCAGGCGACGGCCTGGCCGCCTTCCGCCAGGCCCTGGCCGCAATGCCCGAGCACGAACGCGCGCGCGTTACCGGCTACTGCTTCTTTCATGGGCAAGATTTGGCCCGCGCCCTTTCCGACCATCTGCTCTGGCTCACCTTCGGCCCCCACCCGCAGCAAAAGCCCCCGCAGCAAAAAGCCTGCGCGCAGCAGACAGGCCGCCTCATCGCCGCCGCGCTTGAAAACGAGGGCCTGCGCGCCGAGTGGAGCTGCAACGGGAGCAGCGCTGGCGGCGAGCGCATCTGCGTGCAGCCCTTCACCTGGCAGCGCCGCATCGGCTGAACAGGCCCGCAGCAAGGCCCCGCCGCCTTCCCGTCACGGCTGTCTCCCTGACAATTGCCCCCTTTGCCCGTCTGCCGAAAGCCCGCCATGCCCCGCCGCCCTGCCCTGCCCGCCCCCGCCCCTGAAGCCGAACGCCCCAAACTGCACAAAGTGCTGGCGCAAGCGGGCATGGGTTCGCGGCTGGAAATGGAAAAACTCATCGCCGAAGGCGGCGTGCGCGTCAATGGCGAAGTGGCGCACGTGGGCCAGCGCGTCAGCGCCCATGACCGCATCAGCGTCCACGGCCAGCCGCTGCGCCTGCGCGCCGCGCCGCCGCCCGTGCGCGTCATCGCCTATCACAAACCCGTGGGCGAAGTCGTCACGCACAGCGACCCGCAAAACCGCCCCACCGTCTTTCGCACACTGCCGCGCCTGACACAAGGCAAATGGCTCTCCGTCGGCCGGCTGGACCTGAACACCGAAGGGCTGCTGCTCATCACCAACTCCGGCGAGCTGGCCAACCGCCTCATGCACCCGCGCTTTGGCCTGGAGCGCGAATACGCCGCCCGCGTGCTCGGCGCGCTGGACGAAGCCGAACAGCAGCGACTGCTTGAAGGCGTGCGGCTGGACGACGGCCCCGCGCGCTTTGAGCGCATCGAAGCCGAAAAAGGCGGCGACGGCGCCAACCAGTGGTATCGCGTGACCATCGCCGAAGGCCGCAACCGCGAAGTGCGCCGCATCTTTGAAGCCGTGGGCCGCGCCGTCAGCCGCCTCATCCGCATCCGCTACGGCGCCATGACCCTGCCGCGCGGCCTGCGCCGGGGGCATTGGATGGAGCTGGGCGCGCGCGAACTGGCCGCCCTGGCTGCCGCCGCAGGCATGAGCGCCGCCGAACTGAACCCCGCCGCCGCATCCGCCGCACCCCGCCAGCGCCGCAACGCCGACCGCAGCAGCAAAGCAGGCCCGCGCCCCGCACAGCCCAGCCGCCGCAACGCAGGCCGCAATGCCTCCGGCCCCCTCCCGCCCGCCCCCGCCCGGCCCCGGGGCAAGCCGCGCGGCAGCCGGCGGAGTTGAATGCACACGGCTGCAATTCGCTCCTTTATCCATAGCATGGGGTCCTACTGCAATGGGCGCAAAGGCCATTTTTAATGTGCCAAATCTGCTCTTGTTTTTGATAATTTCGTCCCTCGCGGCCAGACTGTGAACCGGTTTTTCCAGCCGGGCCAAGGCGGTTTGCACGCGGCGCAGGTTGGCGGCGCGGGCGTTGCGGGGCATCAAGTTCATCAGGCCGGGTGCGCCGTCAATGGCGGTTTGGGCTGGCGCGGCTGTAGAACCTGCCCGGCACAATCGCCGCATGACGCCACACGCTCCCACGCCTGCCGCTTCCGATGCCGCCGCTTCCAAAGCCGTTTCGCCCGCGCTGCTGCTGATTGACGGCTCCAGCTACCTGTATCGCGCCTTTCATGCCATGCCTGATTTGCGGGCCGATCCGGCCGATGCGCAAAGCCAGCCGACGGGGGCCATTCGCGGCATGGTGAACATGCTCAACAGCTTGCGCAAGGACTGGCCGCAGGCCACGTACGCGGCTTGCGTGTTTGATGCGCCCGGCCCCACGTTTCGCGATGCGCTGTTTGCCGATTACAAGGCCAACCGCAGCCCCATGCCCGATGATTTGCGCCGCCAGATTGAGCCGATTCACGAGGTGGCGCGCCTGCTGGGCTGGCCCGTGCTGTGCGTGCCGGGCATTGAGGCCGATGACGTGATTGGCACGCTGGCGGCCACGGCGGCCGCGCAGGGGCGGCAGGTGCTGATTTCCAGCGGCGACAAGGATTTGGCGCAGCTGGTCACGCCGCGCGTGGTCATCATCGACACCATGAGCGGCAAGCGCCGCGACGAGGCGGGCGTGCGCGCCGAATTCGGCGTGAGCGCCGCGCAAATGCTCGATTACCAGACGCTGGTGGGCGACGCCGTGGACAACGTGCCGGGCGTGGAAAAGGTTGGCCCCAAAACGGCGGCCAAGTGGCTGGCCGAATACGGCTCGCTGGACGCCATCGTGGCGCATGCCGGGCAGATCAAGGGCGCGGCGGGCGAGAACTTGCGCCGTGCGCTGGCGTGGCTGCCCACGGGGCGGCAGCTGCTGAAGATTCGCACCGACTGCGATTTGTCGGCCCACGCGCCCGGCCTGCCCGCGCTGGACGCGCTGGCGCTCAAGCCGCCGCAGACGCAGGAGCTGGCGCGCTTTTATCAGCAATACGGCTTCAAGACGCTGGCGCGCGCGCTGGAAAAGGAAAGCCAGACGCAAAGCCCCTCCTCCCCAGCCGCTGCGCCCGGCCTGTTTGATGGCGTGCCGGATGGCGCTTCAGCGACAGACGAGCCGCCCGCGCCGCACTCCGCCGTGCAAGGCCGGGTGCGCTACGCCACCGTGCAGGACTGGGCCGCTTTTGACGAATGGCTGCAAAAAATCAGCGCCGCCGAACTCACGGCCATCGACACCGAAACCACGTCGCTGGACGAAATGGCCGCGCGGCTGGTGGGCATTTCGCTGGCCGTGCAGCCGGGCGAGGCCGCCTACATTCCGCTGGCACACGAAGGGCCGGACGCGCCCGCGCAGCTGCCGCTGGACGAAGTGCTGGCGCGCCTGAAACCCTGGCTGCAAAGCGCAAGCCACAAAAAGCTGGGCCAGAACATCAAGTACGACCGCCACGTTTTCGCCAACCACGGCATCGACGTGGCTGGCTACGCGCACGACACCATGCTGCAAAGCTACGTGCTGGAAGCACACCGCCCCCACGGCCTGCAAAGCCTGGCCGAGCGCCACCTGGGCCGCAGCGGCACAAGCTATGAAGATTTGTGCGGCAAGGGCGCGCACCAAATTCCCTTTGCGCAAGTGCCGCTGGACAAAGCCGCGCATTACGCCTGCGAAGACGCCGACCAGACGATGGACGTGCACCGCGCCCTGTGGCCGCGCGTGCAGGCCGATGCGGGCCTGGCCGCCACCTACGCGCTGGAAATCGACACCAGCGAAGCCCTCTTTCAGACCGAGCGCCACGGCGTGCTGATTGACGCCGCCGAACTCGCCCGCCAAAGCCAGGCGCTGGGCCAGCGCATCACGCAGCTGGAAAACGAGGCCTACGCCCTTGCAGGCCAGCCCTTCAACCTGGGCAGCCCCAAGCAAATTGGCGAAATCTTCTTTGAGCGCCTGGGCCTGCCCGTCATCAAGAAAACCCCCGGCGGCAAGCCCAGCACCGACGAAGAAGTGCTGGAAAAACTGGCCGAAGACTTCCCGCTGCCCGCCCGCATCCTGGAGCACCGGGGCCTGGCCAAGCTCAAAAGCACCTACACCGACAAGCTGCCGCACATGGTCAACCCCGCCACGGGCCGCGTGCACACGCGCTACGCGCAGGCCGTGGCCGTCACGGGCCGGCTGGCCAGCAGCGACCCGAACCTGCAAAACATCCCCATCCGCACGCCTGAAGGCCGCCGCATCCGCCGCGCCTTCATCGCCCCGCCCGGCCGCCTCATCATGAGCGCCGATTACAGCCAGATCGAGCTGCGCATCATGGCCCACCTCTCGGGCGACGCCGCCCTGCTGGCCGCCTTCAACGCCGGGCAAGACGTGCACCGCGCCACCGCCGCCGAAGTCTTTGGCGTGCCGCCCGGACAAGTCACGCCCGAGCAGCGCCGCTACGCCAAAGTCATCAACTTCGGCCTCATCTACGGCATGGGCAGCTTCGGCCTGGCCAAAAGCCTGGGCATCGCCCCCAGCGCCGCCAAACAGTGGATAGACCGCTACTTCGAGCGCTATCCCGGCGTGCGCCGCTACATGGATGAAACCGTGCAAAGCGCCCGCCAGCGCCGCTACGTGCAAACCCTCTTCGGGCGGCGGCTGTATCTGCCCGACATCAACGCCGCCAGCGGCCCCCGGCGCGCCGCCGCCGAGCGCCAGGCCATCAACGCCCCCATGCAAGGCACCGCCGCCGACCTCATCAAAAAAGCCATGATCGCCGTGCAAGCCGCACTGGCAGGCCGCCAAAGCGCCATCGTCATGCAAGTGCACGACGAACTCGTGCTGGAAGTGCCCGAAGCCGAAGCCGCCTGGGCGCGCGAGCAAGTGCCCCGCCTCATGGCCGGCGTGGCCGAACTGAAAGTGCCCCTGCTGGCCGAAATAGGCGCGGGCGGCAACTGGGAAGAAGCGCACTGAAGGCAGCGCGCCTGGCCAGGCGGCGCGCCATCGCGAAAGACTCGCAGCCGCTCTACACTTGGCACAACTGTATGCAATCGTGTCAGCCGCGCGTTTGCGCACACTGTGAACCTGTTCAAAGTCTGTCCGTGGGTATGAAAAGCGCGGCTTCAAGTCGCTCTGCGGCGCTGCAAATCCCTGATGAGCCACAAGGCCCTCTGCGGTTGGCGCCTTGCAGCCCTTGCCGGTTTCGCACTTTTGCCCCTTGCGCCCAGACTCTGAACAGGCTCTGAAGAGAACGCGTTTGCGCCGCCTTGGCGCGCCAAATTGGTTTTACCGAGTTCGCCGTGGATATTGCGAAATTCAACATCCCCCGTTATCTGGCCACCCAGCCCATGTTTTCGAACATGCAGCCGGAAGAGTTGCAGCGCGTGGCGCGCGGCTGTGTGCTTGAGCGCATTGAGCGCGGCAAGGTGCTGTTTCGCACGGGCGAGATGTGCCAGGCCTTTCACATCGTTGTGCTGGGGCAGATCAAGCTCTACCTCATCTCGCCTGCGGGCGTGGAAAAAGTCATCGAGCTTTGCGGCCCCGGCCACTCGTTTGCCGAAGCCATCATGTTCATGGACGTGCCCCATCTGGTGAACGCGCAGACGCTGACCGAGACGCTGCTGCTCACAGTGGAGAAAAACGCCGTGCTGCGCGAAATCGAAGCCGACAGCCGCTTTGCGCTGCGCATGCTGGCGGGCATCTCGCGCCGCCTTCACGGCCTCATCAAAGACGTGGAAGGCTACGCGTTGCACAGCGGCGTGCAGCGCGTTATCAGCTACCTGCTGGACGGACTGATGGACGGGGGCGGCAGCGCCGTGCCGCAGTCCATCACCGTTTCACTGCCCGTGAGCAAATCCACCATCGCCTCGCGCCTGTCGCTCACGCCCGAATATTTCTCGCGCGTGCTGCACGAGCTGGAAGCGGCCAAGCTGATCACGGTGCAGCGGCGCGACATCCACATTCACGACACGGCCAAGCTCGCGGGCTACCAGCCCGGCAAGTAGAAGCGGCCTGTTGCGCACATGAAAAAAGCCCGCAGACGCGGGCTTTTTTCATGTGCTGTCAGGCTGATTTGACCTGCTGGTAGCGGCGCTCCACCTCGGCCCAGTTGATCACGTTGAAAAACGCGGCAATGTATTCCGGGCGGCGGTTCTGATACTTCAGGTAGTAGGCATGCTCCCATACATCCAGCCCCAGAACGGGCGTGTTGCCGGAGGCGATGCCGGCCATCAGCGGGCTGTCCTGGTTGGCGCTGCTTTCCACCAGCAGCTTGCCGCTTTTGTCAGCCGACAGCCAGGCCCAGCCGCTGCCAAAGCGCGTCAGCGCCGCCTTGGTGAAAGCTTCCTTGAAAGCCTCAAAGCCGCCCAAATCGCGCTCAATGGCCTGCGCCACGCCGCCTGCGGGCTGGCCGCCGCCGCCCTGGCTCACCGGCGCCATCACCGCCCAGAACAGGCTGTGATTGGCATGACCGCCGCCGTTGTTGCGCACGGCGGTGCGAATGCCTTCGGGCAGCTTGTCCAGCTGGGCAATCAGCAGCTCGGCAGGCTGGCCGTCAAACGGCGTGCCCTTGACGGCGGCAATCAGGTTGTTGATGTAGGTCTGATGGTGCTTGGTGTGGTGAATCTCCATCGTCTGCGCGTCAATATGCGGCTCCAGCGCATCGTAGGCATAGGACAGGGGAGGCAGGGTGTAGCTCATGGTTGGGGGCTTTCGTTCAGGTTGAAAAAAGCTGCCTGTGCAGGCAAGCCGGAGGCATTTTATTGAGCCGGGTCAATCCACGCCCTTTGCTTTCACATTAAAGCGCGCCAGAGCGGATGCGCTTGGCTCCCCGAGCCGGTTCAGAGCCTGGCCGCAAGACGAAGCGCTCCGGCCAGGCGGCGCCTCCCGCCCTTCGCGGCTGGAACGCAGGCAGGCGTCAAAGAACGCCCGGCAACATCAAAACAGGAGCAAATTCAAGCCTCGGAAAATGCCTCTTGCGCCCATTCCACTAGGACCTATCGCTATGGAATCAGGAGCGAATACATACGCCTTGCCAGAACTGCCCCCGCTCCAGTCATGAACAGACACCCAGTCAGCCAGCGTGCAGCCCAGGCCGCTTTGGCAAGCGCTGCTGGCGAACACCCGCGCATGGATTCCTGCATGCCTTGCCGCGCAGGCGAAGCTGGCGGGCCGCCAAGAGAAGAAATGGGGGACTTGCCTGTTCACAGAAAGCGCGGCCTCAAATCCACCTGCATCAGGATGGATGCGGGTCAGCCCGCAACAGCCTGGAAACGCGATTGCCTCGCAACCGCATTCCTACAATTGACGCTTTTGCCCCAGCCAGTCCGTTTGCCATGAATGCCCCCTGGCGGCCCGCCAAAGGGTCTGAACTTCCGCCTGATGAAGCGGCCGCCAGCAGCCTGGCGGCGCAGCGCAGCTTCTGCCTGCGGCCCGGCATGGGGCGGGGATGGGCGCAAATGCACGAATTCGGCAATGGCCTGGTGCTAGGGCGCTTGCAATGCCAGCTGGCGCAAGGCGTTCGGCAGCGCTTTGATTGCGGCAGCGACAGCCTGCGCCTGATGCTGATGCTGCAAGGCGGCCAATGCGTGGCGGACGGGCGCGGCCGCGTTTTCGAGGCGCGGGCGGGCGATGTCATCGTGCGCAACGGCCACCCGGGCGAGCTGCGCACCGAACTGGCCGCGCGCATTCCGCTGGCCTCCGTGGCGCTGGACGCGCCGCGTCGCCTTGTGGCCGCCTTGCAAGCCGAAGGGCTGCCGCTGGCGCATCTGGGGCCTGCGGGCGGCTGCACGCTGCTGCGCCCCTGCGACAGCGTTGCCAGCCAATGGCTGGCCGCAGGCCGCCGCCTGCTGGCGCTGGGCCGCGCGCCTGGGCTGCTGGCGCGGCTGGAGCTGGAATCACTCGCCCTGGGGCTGCTGCACAAGCTGCTGGCGGCTGACGGTGCAGCGCCCGCGCCTGCCGCCGCCCGCGCCCCCCGCCACTGGCAGCGCGCCGTGGACGAGGCCCTGCACATCCTGCATGCCGAGTGGAGCGAGCCGCTGACAATTGCCCGGCTGGCGCGCCGCGCGGGCATCAACGAGTGCTACCTGAAAGAGATGTTCCGCCAGCGCACAGGCCAGACCATCGCCGCCTACCTGCGCGCGCTGCGCATGGGCCACGCGCTGCGCCTGCTCGAATCAGGCCAGGCCACACTCCAGCAGGCCGCCCATGCCTGCGGCTACAGCCGCGCCGACAAATTCTCGCAAGCCTTCCGCCGCGTGCACGGAGTCATGCCCTCGCAAGTCAGCCGCCAGGCGGCGGCCAGCGCCCTAGCGGCCTGATAGCCCGTTCAAGGGCTCCCCGGACTGAAGCCAATGCACAAGGCATCAGTTCGAAAAATCAGCTTGGCGCGGCCTGAAAAAACTGAAGCGTGCAAGAGCAGCCGGGCCTACGACAAAGCCTGCTGTCGATGGCTGCTACGCGGGCCAGACATTTGCCAAACAAACACGCAAACGTACAAAAGACCAAGAAAAGCGAATTCCACGCCTTCAAGGTGAAGCCCAAAAAACTGGACGGTTGAGCGCAGCTGAAGAGCGGTTGGGAATTTTCAGGGCAGCCTGATTTCCTGCGCCTTGGGAGCGAAGGGCCATTTGCGGTTGAGTTCGGTGATGAGGCCGTCCACCTGTTGCAGGCTGGATTCCACGTCGGCGCGCAGGCTGCCAAGGTCGGCGCTGGCTTCGCGCGCGTTGCCAGCAATGGCCTGGGCGTCTTTCAGGATGGCGTCGGCTTTTTCCAGTGCCTGGCGGGTGCTGGCGAGCAAGGCATTAAGTTCGCTCACGCTCACGCGGGCGCCCGCCACGAGGCCGTCTTTGCCGAGCACTTGCTGGTCGGCTTTTTGCACGGCGGCATCCACGTGCAGGGTCAGCTCAGACAGGCGCTTGATGAGCTGCTGGCTGGTGGAGAGCAGGTCGCTGGCGCGCTTGGCGTCCATGTCGTCGCCAGTGAGGGCGCCGATGAGGCCGGTTTTGACGCCATTGACGCGCTGGGCGAAGCGGCGCAGCTGCATGACGGCGTTGTTCAATTCGGAGTTTTCGTCAGTCATGCGCTTGATGTTGCCGAGCACATCGCGCGCGTCGGCCACCATGGCGGGGATTTCGGCGGAGACGTCGCCGCTGAGGACTTCGCGTTCAGCATCAGGCGGCAAGGGTTTGTCTTCCAGCATGCCGGTGAAGGCGCGCAGGCGGGCGCCGCCGACCAGGCCGCGCTCCAGGGTAAAGACGCTGGAGGCGCGCAGCCATTTGATGTCTTTGACAGGCACGTCAACCACGATGCGCACGCGCGCGTCTTCGCCCAGGCCAAAGCTGCGCACGCGGCCAATGGGAAAGCCGGCGAAGGTCATGTCCATGCCGACTTGCACGCCTTCGGCGTCATCCGACAGGAGGATGAGGCGCTGCGTTTCTTCAAACGCGCCGCGTATCCACATCAGGTACAGGCCGGAGCACACGAGCAGCGCGACCGTGGCAATCAGCAACAGGGCAGCGCGCACTTGCAGGCGGCGCTCGGTGCGGGCCTGGGCGGCCGTGGGGGCGTCGTCATTGGCGCTGCCCGCGTCGATGATGGGCAGGGCGGCGGCGCTGGCGTCTTCGGTGGGAGGCAGGTCGGTCATGTCGTCAGTAGTAATTGCCAACGAGGGAGGCAATTTCAATCAGCAGCATCAGCGCGCACATTTGCACCAGCCCCTGCAGCTCCACGCTGGCGCGCGCGCGGCGTGGAATGTCGCGCAGGGCGTTGCCAACGGGCAGCAGGGCCACGGCAAAGGCGAAAAGGCCGGTTTTGAGCACAAAAATCATCAGCACCACGGGCGTGAAGATGTGCCCCACGGCCCGGTTGTAGGAAGGAATGCCCGCCAGCGTGAAGCCGTGCACGGCCAGATACGTCAGGATCAGCGAGATGGTGCAGCTCACCGCTGCCAGCATGATCACCGCGAACATGCCTGCCAGCACGCGCGGCAGCACCTCACGCTCCAGCGGAGATACGCCCCGGCGGCGCATGCTTTCCAGCGCGCCGCTCTTGCGCAGCTTGTAAAGCTCAGAGCCGCCCGGAACGCTGTAATTGATGGCCACGAACAACGCCGCCACCAACGGCACCAGCTCCAGCACCAGCACGCGCACCACCATGTTCAGCGCGTATTGCGACAGGCCGTAGGCAAAGGCTGTCACAACCACAATGCGGATAAGCACCACATTAAACAGCGCCATCAGCGTGGTAAAGCCTGCCAGCCCCGGCCCTGCCGCCGCGTAAATGTGCCGCAGCACCGCGCCGCCGCCCTGCCCGTGGTAGGACGATGGCGAAAACGCCAGCACCACCAGCTGCGCTCCTGTAAACAGCACTTGCCACCAACCCCTGCTCCACAGCAGAAAATTCTGCCCCAGCGCGCGCAGCCAGCGTGCCAGGCGGCCCAGCAACGAATGGGTTTGAGACAACATGGCGAAACGCGGGCTTATTTATGAATTGGTGAGAAATATAGAAAGAGCAGGCGGCGAGGCGCTTCAGACAGGCCAGCGGATGGGAAGCAGCGTGCAGCGTATCTTCAGTGCGCTTGTACCAGCGCTCCGGCCAGCGCGCCTTGCGGGGCCTGGCGCGTATTCAGCCGGAACTGCCACTGCCCGGCCAGCAGGCCATCGCGCTGAGACTGCGTCAAGACAGCGCGCCCCTCATGTGGACTAACGACCTTGCGGCCTGCGGGCAGCACATTCATGTCGCTGCCATCAGCCCCGCGCGCATAAAAACCTGCGCTCGTGACCGGCGAGGCCAGATTGCCAAAACGCAATTTCCAGCGCAGCAGGTTCGTTTCACGGTTGAATATTGCTACCAGCTCTCCCCGCCCGGCACCGTCGCCCGACAGCACCGCGCGCAAGGCCACGACTTCCGGCTGGCGATCTGGCGGCGTCTCATGCGTGGCTGCAGGCGCCGGCTCCATCTGGACCGGCGGCGCCAGTTGTGGCGTGCCGCACCCTGCCGCCAACCAAGCCGCGCACACGCACACACAAGCCAGCGCCAGGCGGTGCGGCATGCACTTGTCGTTTTGCTTTGCGTTATTCATGCACCCAATCGTAGCCGCCCCGGTATGCCCCGCAGAAACAGAACGATAGGGCGCGAGCTTGCCGTGACATGCGGACTGCAATAAGATTCATAGCCTTTGGGGCTGCATTGGTTTCGACGTGGGTTGGAATCGCAGCGGTGCATGTCGAGGTTCAGTCACCTCGTAAAACAGCTGAAACAAAGTAACTGCAAACGACGAACGTTTCGCACTCGCTGCCTGATTGCGGCGAGCCTCGCAACAGCATGCCGATGGGCTGGGCAAGGGCGGCTTGAAGCCGTCCCGGCTGCGAGGGAATCTTCACCGGCTGGCCTGCTTCCGGGCGCCTTGGGCGCAGGCGAGAAACAAGGGCGCTGGCCCTGCGATCAGCGTGCGTCTGCGCGGCTTGCAGGGTGAGGCACAAAACAGCACGCTAAACATGTAGATCTGCGCGAGGAAGATTTGCGGACGGGGGTTCAAATCCCCCCAGCTCCACCAATACCTGAAAACCCAACCCTTATCGGTTGGGTTTTTTTCTGCCCGTTTCCCCAGTGTTGGCGCGGTTCCGGGCGCTGGCCTCTTTAGCGGCATCCCTCTGGCGGTGCCCATTTCCGGGCCGTTCGGCCCCGTTTTCTCTCTCTGTTCTCTGTCCGGCTCTTTACCGAAAAACGCCTCAAACCCAGCCAAAACGCGGGTTTGCGCGCGTCCGGTTGCGTTCTTCGTCTGCTGGGGGCGACACGACCGAGAATGCAACGGGCGTAAAAAAACCGCCCGAAGATGGCGCGTGGTGAGGGTGCTGGTCGTCAGCTTTTGGCCTGGATCATCCTGCGTTGCTGTTGCCAGTCCAGCGGCAGACTGCCGTTGCGGATCAGGTGCTCCAGCGCGATTCCGCTGTCGCCGGTCAGGCAGGCTTCGACGACGTCCGGAGCCAGATGCACCAGCCGTGCAATGATGCTGACCCGCCCGGGGTTGAGTCCTTCGGCCTGCGCGATCTCGGTCATCGAGGTAAAGCGTCCGTCGTCGAGAAGGCGCTGCCAATAGTGCGCCAGCCCCAGCGCCCGCACCAAGGCGCTGTCCTGTGCTGCGATTCGGGCTTCGCGCTCCTGCGCAGACTCATCCGCGAACGCCTGTGGCGTGTCGAGTGGCGTGATGATCTTGCGGCGCACACCGCGCTTGACCAGCGCCCACGGAATGAACGTCTCCATCTTCACCCCGCCAGCCGGATTGGGGATCTGGAAGGTGACGGCTTCGCCGGTGAATTTGCCGATGTCTTTCTTGGCCATGTGCTGTCTCCTACGCGAAGGACTGGATGATCTGGCGCTGCTGCTGCCAGTCGACCGGAATAGGGTTGCGCTGAAACCAGATCAGCGTGAGTCGCCGGGGTTGGCGACCTGCGAGCAGTTGTTCGACGATGTCGGGGGCCAGCAGGGTCAGGCGCAGCAGTTCATTGACGGTGCTGTGGTGCAGACCCTCGGCCCGCGCAATAGCCGAACCGCTCTCAAACTCGCCCGCGTCCAGCAGGTGCTGCCAGTGGAAAGCCCGCGCCACTGCCTCAATGAGGGTCGGGTCGTGCGCTGCCGCGCCGGTGTCGGCCAGACGCCGGATACCCCGGCGCTTGAACACCAGCGGCACAAAGGTTTCGAGGGGGCCAGAATTGTTCATTGCGCCTCCACCTCGACCAGTTCTGCGCCGATGCTGTCCGGGGCAAATTCACCGATCAGCGCCTTCCAGCCCAGCTCGCGCCAATTCACTTTCAGGCCACCGGGGACGAGATCCACGCGCTCGACCATCAGGTTGACGATGCGGTGGCGCTCTGCCGGGTAGAGCCGCTCCCACATATCGCCCAGGCGGTGCATTGCCATCACCGCGACGTCCTCGGTGATCTGTGCGCCGTTGCGCTGGATGAACTGGCAGACCGCCGTGATCGCCTCGGGGCTGGCCAGCACGGATTTGATTTGTGCGACGGCCGCAGCCTCTACTTCGTCAGCCGGGATGCGCTCGTAGGTCTTGCCGCCAGCGCCATAGCGCACTTCCGACTTCGATACGTAGTAGCGGTACTTGCGCCCGTTTTTGCGCGAGTAGGTCGGGTACATCCGCTCGCCGGTCGGCGCGTACAGCAGGCCGCGCAGCAAGGCATCGGTGCGCGACCTGATCTTGGTTTCCACCGACCGGGCGTGCCCGTCCTTGGCCAGCAGTTCATGCACCTTGCCCCACAGACCGTGATCGATGATGGCCGGGTGTGCGCCGGGGTACCACGTGCCCTTGTGCGACAACTCGCCAAGGTAGATGCCGTTGCGCAGCAGCTTGTGCAGGTACTTCTTGTCGATGCGCGCACCGTTGCGTGTGCGCCCGTCCTGTGTCGTCCAGGCCTTGGTGGTGCTGCCCGGTGGCGGCTTGATCCGCGCACGCGGCGAGGCCACCGTGGGCGAAACCGTGTTCGTGCGCGACGACGTGATCGAGGGCGTCGCCCCGTCGCTGCCGATGGAAATCATCGACATCTGAATCTTTCCCTCAACCACCCTCGTTCCCCCTGAAACCCGCTCTGATGCTTCGGCATCGGGCGGGTTTTGCATTTCTGGAGCCCTGCAATGACCGAACCCGAACACCAACCCGCAGCACTCGTGGAGAACATGCTCCTGCTGCGCCGCGAGGACTTTGACGAGTTGCTGGACCGCGCCGCTGAACGCGGAGCCGAGCGTTGCCTTGCCCATCTCGGGCTGGAGAACGGCAGTGCCGCGAAGGACATCCGCGAACTGCGCGATCTGCTGGAAGCGTGGCGCGATGCCCGCCGAACGGCTTGGCAGACCACAATCAAGGTCGTGACCACTGGCATCCTGGCCGCGCTGCTGGTGGGGGCAGCCATCAAGTTGAAGCTGATGGGAGGCGTGCAGTGACTGCCAAGCCGAAGATCTACCTTCTGGACGACTGGCGGCGCGTGTTCCGACGTGCCTGGAGCATTCGCTTCTCGCTGCTGGCCGCTGCTTTCACGGCGGCGGAGGTGGTGGTGCCGCTGTTCGGGGATGTACTGCCGCGTGGCGCGTTCATGCTGCTGGCCTTCGCCGCCAGCATCGGCGCGACGGTTGCGCGCATCGTGGCGCAGCCGGAGATGCACCAATGATTCGGCCACCACAACGAAAAACAGTGGCCGCGCTGACCCTGTCCGCCGCCGCACTGGTCGGCATCGTGCTGCACGAGGGCTACACCGACCGCGCGGTGATCCCGGTCAAGGGTGATGTGCCGACCATCGGCTTCGGCACCACCACGGGCGTAAAACTGGGCGACACCACCACGCCGCCAAAGGCTTTGGCCCGGGCGCTCACCGATGTGCAGCAGTTCGAAGGGGCGCTCAAAACCTGCGTCACCGTGCCGCTGGCGCAGCATGAGTACGACGCGCTAGTGAGCTTCTCCTACAACGTCGGCAGCCGCGCGTTCTGCCAGTCCACGCTGGTCAGAAAACTCAACGCCGGGGGCTACGCTGGGGCGTGCTCCGAACTGCTGCGCTGGCGATTCTTCCAAGGCAAAGATTGCGCGCTGCCTGCCAATGCGCGCCTGTGCGGCGGGCTGGCCACACGGCGCGAGGCCGAGTACCGCCAGTGCATCGGGGAAGCGCCATGAGCCTGATCTCGTGGCCGTACCGCTGGCTGGCCCTCGTCCTGCTCGCCGCTGCACTGATCGGATTCGGCTGGATCAAGGGCGCGGGCCACGTTCAAGCGCAATGGGATGCCGCCGTCCAGCAACAAACCCTGCAGGTCGCCGCCGTCCGCGAGCGGCAGGCGCAAGCCACCGTCAAGGTCATCACCCAGTACGTCGACCGCGTCCGCGTCGTCCGCGAAAAGGGCGACACCATCATCAAGGAGGTTCCCGTCTATGTGCCCGTTCAAGCCGATGCTGCTTGCACTATCAACCGTGGCTTTGTGCGGCTGCACGACGCTGCCGCCGCCGGTGAACTGCCCCAGCCCGCCCGAGATGCTGATGCGGCCGCCGCAGGCATTGCGCTCTCTGCCGTCGCCGGAACCGTTGCTGCCAACTACCAGACCTGTCACGAGAATGCCGAGCAGCTAAGGGCGTTGCAGGAGTGGGGCGGGGAGATGACAGGAGGCACCAAGTAGCAAGCCAGGAGTCGTCCTAGACGAACCCTGATTTGAGGATCAAATATATTTAAACGCCATTCTTGACCGTCTGTATGTCAAACAGATTTATCTTATTGATCTTCTCCTCGTGAATCACGATGGTCAGCTTGGCCGGATACTTAAAGCGCATTTCACTGATTCTAAAAGTCCAAAGCATAATCTTCAGTAAATCCTCGTCACTGATTAGCTTATGCCCCTTGATGCGGGTAATACCAGAGCCAAATATTGTAGTTGACACGCTCCTCTGGCCATAGATCGAATTAACTCTATCCCAGAAGTTAATTAAGAACTCCAAATACTCCGGCATAGTAAGCACTGCCTTGTTGTCCTCATCAAACTTACTAAATGCGGTAAGCAAGAATTCTTCGTAAAAACATATTGTTCCGATCTTATACCGCTTTTTCTTTCCGGCTCGCCTGTTTTGATTTTCGCCGATTATCTCATCTTCCTGAAATTGATAACTCTCTATGTAATTGTCCAAATCAGCGACAGGCGTCTTTAGGATTTGCTTTACAAACACGCCATTGAGAGATCTACTGGAGATGACTCTTTCATCGACCAAGGTGTCAAAGTATTCGTTGAAAGCAATCACCTTAAGCCCCGGCTGCTGAAATATATCCCCAGCAACAACATTAACCTCACTCCCTTCAATGTTGATTGATACATTCCTGAGCCGATTAGACCAAACCCACACAAAAATATAGACGACGAGAAATGCTGCCACAAAAGCAGCAGCCTTATACCAAAGGCCATAGCTCGGCGCGGGCAAGCAGTCTTTTGGTATGTCGACAAATGGAAAAACAAAGGAGAGGAAGACACTTACGGCAGTAGCGTACTTGTAGAAGGTAGCTAATAGCCGTCGGTCAAAGAAGGCCACCTTTGTCATGCTTCACTTCCCTTCATAAGCACAGTCAGGGTTTGTAGAAGGAGACCCCGGAATCTCCTTTGGTTCCCACCATGAACTTTGCATTGTTAAGCGCCTTCTCTATCACGGATTTCTTATTCGGCACATGGAGAGTCGGCACGGAACTCATTGAGTCACGAAATATTGGAAGTTTGTCCCAGAGATTCTTTACTGCTTGCTTGAGGGCCTGATTGTCAGCGGTCAGTAGGTCTGACTCAGATGCATACTCGGGATAGACTACGATGACCGGAAGACCCTGGTCATTAATTCCGTAGTCGATTTCCTCTCTCAATGCTCGTGAGTTGGCAGTAGTAGAACTCAAGAACAGAACGATATTCTTGGAGTTTCGGAGGCGCTCCCTCAGTCTAGGCTTCAGAGTCGTTTCCCAATCACTCCCGTCACGTACGTTGTATGTTTTGTCATGAGAGTCATTGAAGGGAAAATCCGAATCCTGCCCCTTCCACATGCGTAGCTGGTTATAGTAAACAAAATCGCGCGTAGCGTGAGCACCGAGTGCGCTTGGATTGAAGGGCTCGGTAACATAGAAAGCCGAGTAGTTGCCGTTTTTATATGCCATTGTCACTCCCGTTGAAAGTTTGGATTTTGAAAAGTAGATCGCAGACCACGACCGACCGCAGCATCACGAAAGCCGACCGGTATTTGCCCGCCGTGTAGCAGCTCAATACCTCGGAGAAGTATTCCCTGTTGCGCGCATCGAAGATTTGACTCGCGCGCTGTTCTATTGAGTACTCATCCAGCATCGTCATCCCGTCCAAGCCGTAGTCATCAGCACTGCGAAGTCTCGCCGTGACAGTACCTCGGAACAATCCCGCCAGTCTTTCTCCGGTGGCTCCATCGTGCCCGTATAGCGCAGGTCAAATCCCGTCGCCTCTTTCTGAGCATTGATGAACTCGTCCATCTTTTCCCCGAGGGTTTCGATGTCCTCGATCCATTCGTCCTTGATGGTGTCTGGAACCGATCCAAACAAGTCGTAGCGATTGCGCATCCGCTCCGACAGGCGTTCGTAGATCTTCTCGTCCACGGTTTGCTCATTCACTAGGTTGAGCATATCCACGGTTTCGCGCTTCTGGCCGAAGCGCTTGATGCGTCCGATCCTCTGTTCGAGGCGAGTCGGATTCCACGGCAAATCAATATTGATCAAGGTGCCCAGCGTTTGAAGGTTGAGACCTTCGCAGGCCGCATCTGTAGCAACCATGATGCGGATCTCGTGTTCAGCCACCATTTTTTTGAGCGTTTCCCGCTCGCACGTCACGCTATCGCCACGTTGATACAAGCGACTGCGGCCTGCGCCTGCGTACAGGCCAATTGCTTCATCTGGGTAACGCGCGGCTAACTCGTCGGCGACCCACTTTGCAGTGTCGTAGTACTGGCTGAAGATGATGACCCCTAGCTCGCGCCACTTTTCTCTGTCCAAGTAATGAATAACAGCGTTGAGTTTTGGGTCTTCCTCAATGTGCTCTAGGCGACTGATCAGCCGGAGCAAAACCTCGCGCTCTTCGCCGCTTTCAACCTTCAGATCACCTTCTTGCTCATCTTCCTCTTGGTGGATCGTCCGGCCCTCCAAAAGCATTCTGGCGGTACTGAGTCCTGCCTGAATGCTGGAGCAAATGCGTTGCTCCATGAGGTTTTTCATGAACCCGCCGCCCTTGCCGCGCTTACCGAGTGCCTTACCAAACAAGCGCGCCTCTCGATAGGCTTCACGGAAGTTCTCATTGGTTCGCAGGGCCTTGGCTTCAAATAGCGCATCGAACCAACATGGGTCGCCTACAAGCTGGCGATCTGGATGAACGTCGACACCGACCTTAGTCAACAGTCCAGCCTCTTCGAGGCTGACGCGTTTGCGCAATACGACGTGACGCACCAATGGATTCTCTCGCTGGAATAGGGTGGCACCCGAAATTCGGCGCTCCAACTCATCTTCCAGGATCTCCCGGGTATCCTCCGTCAGATCTGTAGCTGTCTTGGTGGTCTGCCATTCCCCGTTGACGAGCCCCAAGTCCTGACGAATGGCGCTGAACAGCTTTCTCGCTCGCGGTTCTTGGGTGGAGTCAACCAGTGGTAAAGGCGATCTCAGCAGTTGCCAAGCAAATCCAACATCAGTGACCTCTTGCTCCCCGGAAAGGATAGGCAGCACTTCACGAGGCCGGTGCCACGGCGCAAAGTCATTGCCGAGGACAAAGTTGCCTTTGCCTTGATGGAGAATGCCGATCAAGTCCCATAAGTCCTCGGGCTGGGTCTGAACCGGCGTCGCAGTGCCCAGAAGAACGTGATCTGAGCGCGCCGCAATCTCACGCATGAACGCTAGCAGCTCATTCGGGGAGCCTGCATCCTTGCCGAAGCCTTGTCGACTGCGCGCCTTGTGGGCTTCATCAAGGATGACCAAACCGAAACGCAGGCCCAGGAGGTGCTGTTTCTCCAGGGAGTCCCGCATCATCAGGCCAGTGGAGACAATCCCAATCCGCAATGGGCACTTGGCTATCTGCTCGCGGCCTGCAGGTGAGATTACGCGTTCATCAGTGTCCCGCCAAACCTTGCGCAAGGTGTCCCAGCGCGCACAGGGGATCGCCAGCTTATCGATCATCTCTGTCTGCCATTGTTCGCACAGGGTGGCCGGAGCAAAGATCACCACTGGCTTGCGCGCCTGGTTTTCTCGATCCGCCAACAAACAAAGTGTCAGCGCTGCGGTACCGAGGGACAGCGTCTTTCCGAGCCCCACCTCATCGGCCAGCAGCAGCCTCACTACTTTGTGCTGCTGGTGGTGGCGCAGGCACTCGGTGATAAACCCCTGCTGCCAAGGCTGCAGCGACAATCCCTCGCGGTAAAGAGGCGATTCGATCAAGGCCGCTGGTGCGAGATCCTCCTCTTCGTCGATCTCGTCGAAGAACACCTCGCGGCGGTAGCCGCGCCGATGTACCTCGCGGATTACGGCCTTCGGAAGGGGCTTGGCGGCGTTCCAGAGAAAGTCGAATTCTTCCTCAATCCACGCCACACCCTCCGGGGATTCGTCTTCCCACAAAATCTCGTAGTGGCGTTGCCAGCCGCTGCGGGTCTCATTCATCGAGCCGATGAAACCCAGCTTGCGGCCATCGGCCAACTCAATGACACCTGCCTTGCCATGCACGAAGCCACAGATGCTGTCAGGCGCGACACGCACCGCTTGACCGTGCTTTTGAAGGAAAGCGTCGAGGCGACGGTAACGATCTCGATTGAGCAAGGCCTCCGCTTCGATGGCCTTCTCGTTCCAACGCCCCATCATCTTGGCTTCGCGTAGCTGCGCTACCTTCAGATCGTCGGGGTGGATGTCCACGTTGCAGACAATCTTGACCTCAGGAATGGTCTCCAGCAGTTCGTTGGCGACCTCAAACAGCGAGCTTGTGAAGTAGCCAGCGATACGCTTATAGCTGCGAGCCCCCTGCAGATGCTGCAACAGGAAGCTCCCGTCGAGCCGATGGGTCCGGGAGGAGAAGCGCCGGATCGACATTCACTTAGGCCCCAAACCGCAGGTTCTTGAGGCGTGCCCCCAGCACTTCAGCACCGGCGCGGACTTGCTCTTCCGGGGCTTTGCGTTCAATAAAGGCCAACAAATCCACCAGCAGTGAGCGCACTTCGAGGAAGTCGGCCATTTCAGCCTGCAATTGGCTGACGATGGCCTGCGGGTCGGTTTCCGCCAACACCTGTTGCACGCCAATGATCAAGCGCCCGAGTCGAGTGGCACCGAGCTCGGTGCTGTCGGTCAAGTCGCGGGAGGCAAACTCGGGCACGCGCTTCAGTCGAGCTTGATTGGCCGCCATACTGCCCATCACCCGGCTGTAGTCCTCGACCCGGAAGGCCTTGGCAAAGTTCTGATAGTTGTCGAGCTTGGCTGCACCGGTGGTTTCCATGTCCATCATGCGCAGCATGAAGCGCTCAATGCCCGTCAGCTTTGCCCATGTGTCGGCGGCCAGACCTTCGGGCACCAGCAGACTGTTGGCCGCTTCTGCCGCCTGCTGCACGATCTCATCGACCACTGTGACCTCGCCGCGCACGCGTGGGCGCAGTGCGAAAGCAGTCACGTCCTCGCCACCAATTTGCGTATAGGCCGTCAGCACCTTCAGCGCGGCGGCGTAACCTGCCATCTGCAAGTCGGAGTCGTTGAAAACGGGCTCGCCGTGTTTGCTCTTCACCTCGTCATTTAGGTGCATCATCGTTTCAATCTGACGCTGCACTTCGCTGCGCACGGCAGGGAGGATACGTTGCTTGAAGCCTGCACGATCACCTGCAGCACGCTTCTTCAGCATCAGAATCACGGTGCCCTGTACGTAGCCACCTTTCTTCAACTCGGACGTCGTTTCGGTGGCGATGTACCAGGCTGCCACGACCTGCAAGCCAGCAGCCCAGAAGATGCCGACCATGTCCGACCAAACACCCGTGTCCTGGTGGGTGAACATCACGCACTGCATGCCGTTGTCTGGCATGTGATCCGCCATCGCCTTGTAGGCGGCGACCATTCCGCGCCGGAAGTCCTCACCCGAACCCTTGATGGCCAGTGCGCGGCGTGAATCCCACACCCACTCATCGAATGGCTTGGGTGGGTTCTTGCGCAGCCAGGCGATGAAAAATTCAGTGATCTCGTGGTAGTTCACCGCATCGGCGTAGGGTGGGTCTGTGATCCAAAGTTCACAGCTTTGTGTGGGCCTTTCTGCAGGCGACGAGACGATGGAGCGCTCCACAGCGGGCAATGACGCCTCGGCCATCTTGAATGACGAGGCCCCGAAGCCCGCCCACGAGCGCGTTGCGTAATTGAAGAAGGTATTTAGTGCCTGATTCGAGAATACGCCTTTCGGTCCACCCAGTCCGCCGCCTTGCGATGTGGCCCAGCGACAAAGCCTTGAGTTGAAATCGGCCGCCTTAGCCAGATTAATCCAGCCCAAGGGGGCGGAGCCTGAACTTCTCCATGTCTTGATTGAGATCGCTTGAAGCAGGAGTTGCCGCGCATTAAAAAGATGGTGCCAATGCGTCCACCCACGTTCACGACCGAGGCGAGTTGTTTCAGAACCAGGCTCTACAGCCATGTCCGGCGCCAACCCCTCTGCCTGCCATTGGGTAAGATTCTCAGAGACCAGCTTTTCCACCTGGCGCTCACGCGCGAGGTCGGCCTCGGTCACTGTGGAGAAATAGGTGATTTGCCGAAAAGCGTTGATGGACTTTTTAGTGATCCATTGAATGGCGTAGAGGCGCTCCTGAAAGATGTCATCGGGTCGTGGATGAAACTCATCTTTCTCCCAACGACGCAGGCGATTGCCGGTATTGCCATCCGCATCACGGAAATCACCGCGCAGCGTCTTGATCGGTGAGCGATAGGTGCGACCGTTGAGGGTGTAGACCATGTCCCCATCTTGCACGGTGCCTTTATCGGCAGCCGCGATCTGTGCTGCAGATGCTCCCGTGACGACTTCGATGTCGAAACGCTTGTTCTTCTCGTCAGGGATGAGCTTGGCAACCGCGCCTTGTTTCGGCGAGATCACCCAACTCGGCGAGAGCGGAATCATCCATCCGGTCTCAGGGCAACGCGTTTCCAGGCAGTAAAGGTACGCCTTGGCACGGTTGCCTTTCTCGTCATGTTCGACGCCTAGTTTGGTGATCTCCTTGTCGATCACATCAAACACAGCCTGTTGATCCCGATCAATCTCTGCCCGGCGCTCGGGGGAGGCTCCGATGACATTGAGTGCGCCCCAGGTCAGCATGCACGCAATCGGGTTCAAATCGGAGGCATAGGCGTCGCAGCCAATGCGTGCTGCTTCAAAGGGAATCGAACCACCGCCACTGAAGGTATCACCGGCCCTCGGCCGATGGCCGTAGCGTAGCATGCCCAGTTGTTTAACCAGTTCGGCAATGTTGTTGGCGTTGATGCCTAAATGCGCGTAATGCTGGTTAACGGCCTCCCACGCCGGAGCGTAAAGCCATCCCTGATCTACTTCTTCAGGGCGTTTGCCCAGACCGGCCTTTTCCTCGTAGCTACCAAAGGTCGCCAATGCTCTGCGATAGAGCACCAGCTTGTCATCGTCGGTGATGTCGCGCCGCCAGCCACGTCCGGAAAAATAGCGCTCGGGGTCGCTGATGGGGATCAGTTCCTGCAAGCGCGTCGCGGACAGCGCGTTTTCAGCTAGCGCACGCCTTGCGAGGCTTTCCTCATCGAAGGCCATCAACTTCTCGAACACCGCGAGGTCTTGTTCAGGGTCGTCAGTCGCGGGCAGCAGGCTGCCAAGCACGATGGCGCGCACCAGGATCAGAGGTTTACGCCCTTTCCAATAGGAACCCAACCCAGTCAGCGTCTGGGCAGCAACCGCTTTACGTTCGGCTTGCGCCTCGAACGAGACTTTTTGCGCAGGGAACACCGATTCAATCAGGGCCGGTGCGTCCTTGAGCGCCAGCGGAACTAGGGGAGTTGTTGTTCTTACCGCTTCATTCATTTTTCATTCGTTCCCAAATAGGTCCAAGATCGGGCGGTCGCTGTCGTCGCCCGCGCGTTGACGCCGCGCCTTGGGTTGCAGCAGTTCGCTTTGTGCGACGTCGCCTAGCGCGTGGCGCAACGCCAACCGCCAACCTTTGTCACTGTCGTTGATGCCGCCTGTGCTCATGGCCGTCATGCCAAAGAGCCACCAGCGCTCTTCGGGGCGCAGCGCCAGCCAATTCCTCACGGCGACCGGCACTTTCTCAATCTCCATGTGTTCCACGGCCCACGCGAGGACACAGAGCTCCTTGCCCAACAGTCTGTCCACTGGGTTGTCGCCGACTTTCCAGGCGCTAGGCTTGAGCCCGTGCCCATTGAGCCGGGCATTGAATGCGCGCTGAACTTCTGAGCGGATGGCCGTCCAGCGTGGTCGATCCAGCAACACGCGGTCGATAACCGCGTGCTCATCGGCGGTGGCTTGCATGCCGAGGTACTCACTGATCTGCACGCGCCCGGTGTTGCTCCGAGGAATGATGACCTTAAAGTGATGCGGGTCCGAGGTGGCAGGCACGCCAAAGCCCAGCGTAGGGTGCAGACTCTTCTGCCCGACCGCTTTGCTTTTTGCCGCGCTGCTTGCCGCCTTGGATTTAGTCATCTCTTTAGTTCTCCTGAATAACGTCGCCGGGCTTGAGCTCAATGCCCACCAGCTTGGCGAACTCTTTGGCAGCAAATCCGGTATCGAACTGGATGCCATCGGCAATGGTGATGGCGACCGGCGCTTGGTCTTCGTTCAACACCTGACGAAGGCTGTTCACCACACCCTCAATCATTGCTGCGGTTACTTCTCGCTCTTGAAAGCGAATGGTCACAGTGTTTTCACCCTCGCCAATCTCAATGCGGACACCCTTAAAGCGAGTGCCCGGCTGATCACGGAAGCGGTTGATGACGCCATAGACACGGTCAGTGGTGTCGAGCGCGACTCGCTTGGATTGCAGCTTGGCTGGCTTGGTATCAACGATCTGAACCGTCTTGTCGCCACTTGCAGGAACCTGAAAGTCCGCTGTCTTGTTGGCTTCACCAGCGCGTGCATAAACCAAGAGGCGTACCGCTTGAGGCCCGATCTCGAACGGCCCCTCGTAGGGCGTGCCGTCCTTGGGATTGGAACCATCCAGCGTGTAGAACAGATCTGCCTTGGGCGTGCTCGCCAAGGTGATGCGCCGCTTGTCAGCGGCTGGATCAACCTGGTGGCGAATCTTGAGATCGGCAGTCCACCGAACAGGCGCACCGGTTTCGTACTGGCCGGTCTGATCTTTAGCCAGGAAGTAGAGCGTTCCTTCTCCGGTCGTGAAGCTATCGAGATCGTCCACCGCTTTCCCGGTAATCAGTTCCTCTGGCCGGGTTGCATAAACGACCATTGGGCTTTCGCCTGCGTGCCGAGGGGTGAGACTCAAGATGGTCTCGCCGGTGTCGGGATGGCTACCGACCACGGAGACGTTGACAGTGGTCTTGTCTTTGGGGAACGGTCCCTTTTCGACATACCCATCCTCACCCAATCGCCAGCGCCCCTGCTTCAGTGCCTCCGTCTTGAGGGTGTCCATACCGCCGCTACCGGGCATCCAGGGCCAAACGGGATTGCTCTTGGCACGGCTGACGACGTCCTTCCACGGGGTGCGCCGGTTGTCCTTTCCTGATGGCCAGAGGTATTCCTCAGCCATCGCAAAGTATTCATTAAAGTTCTCGGCGAGATCGGCTGCGAGTTTGTAGTTGGCGCGCGGACTGGCGAGCAGGGATTCGATCTGAGCCTCAGCGGATTGATCTCCTTTACCCAGCTTCAACCCGTTGTCGATGGTGACTGGCGCGAGAAACTCGCGCCCATCCAGATCATCAACACTGGGGAAGTAGACGCGGTTGTATGCTGCCGACAGGGCTTTCTCGAAGCGATCTTCGGCTTCTTCCATTCGGTCGCGTGCTTCCTCAAAAAGCGTGTCGCCAGCCTTCAGCCGTTTATGAATCTGCTCAATGGCATAGAGCTCCCGCAGGCGATCCTCGACCGCATCAGCCATATGACTGTCCTGGCCTGTAAGCACAAGCAGGTTGTTCTTCTCCTGCTGGTAGTCGAAGAAGTTCTGCAGTTCGCTCGGTGGCACCTTGCCGTCTGGCTTGATGACAATTAGCGTTCGCGGCCCAGTGAGCTTCAGCTCGTCTAGCTTCGGTAGTACCTGCACATCCTGATAGGCGTTGCGCCGCTCGGGCTGCAGGATGCCAGTCAGTCGGTTGATGAGCGCCTGGTCAACCTTGGGCTGCGGTACTTCCTTGGCGTTGCGTTCGATTTGGCGCGAGAGGTTTTCCGTTTCCTTGATGAAGAAACGCTGATCCTCGCGGTGGAGATACCACGCGTGCTCACGGAGTCGTTGCAGCGCCTGGAGAAATTCATCCGCCTTGCGGTTGGGCGCGGCCAGGAACTCGATGATTTCGCTGTCGGACAAGCCAATCCGCCCACCGACTGCGCGCGACAAGGACGATGCCAATAGCAGCGTCATCACTTGCTGGGCGGCATCGCCGTCCAGTTCGTCATCGATGGTTTCCGCGATGGCATTACCGTTGTCGGCGATGTCGCGGGTGAGCGCTGGCATCAACTTTGGCGCGATGCGTTCGATCTCGTCTTTGACTTGATCGTCATTGAGTGCCAAATGCTGGGTGCCGATGAGGAAAACGTCGTCTGCCTCCCGTTCCGCAACACTCTTCAATAACCGGGCGGTGAACTGCATCAAGCCACGGGTCTGGCGGAAGCCTTCGTTCTCCTTGAACAGGGCGACCAGATGCTTGAATGAGGGATGGAACGGATAGGTCTCGCGAACTTGCTCGGCAATCTGTTCCAGGCTGGCGGCGACAATGTAGCCCCCATCTTCGGCCTTCTTGATTTGCTGGGCGTATTCGTCGGCGATGTCGGCGATAACGCGCTCGTCAGGAAGTTCGTCAATCAGGCGCTTCTTGAGGATCTCGTAGATCTCGTTACCGGCCAGTTGCACCGGCGTGATCGTCATTGCCTGGCGGCGGGTTTCCTGCTGCAGATTGGAAATGGCATCCGCGAGAGCCTTGGTCTGCGCTTTGTAGCTGCCGGAAAGGTTGGCGACGACGATGGCGCAGTTGGGCAACTCAAGCGCGGCACTCATCAAGCTGCTGAGGCTGTAAACCACCATGTTGGCGAGCGTGCCCTGTCCAAACACCTGGGTGCTGGCGTTGTCAAGGTAGGGGGGTAACTCGTCGAGCAAGATTAGCGTGGGCTTGTCCCCAATGATTTCTTTCCACTGACGTTGGTCGACCGCTTTGGGGCCATTGACCCAGTAGGGCTTAATGGCCTCTGCTTCGCCTAGCTGCGTCGCGATTTCGCCCCAGATGTAGTTGTCGGGGTTGTTGCGACCGTTGAAAGCGGCGATGCGGGCCTGACCGAAATCCACGCGATCACTCAAGTCAGTGGCAAGGACTTCCGGACGCAGATGAGGATGCCGCGCCAGCAGACCAAGTGCGATCATCATGTGCGTCTTACCGCCACCCATTGCTTGGGTCAGTTCGAAGACGGCCTGATCAGACTTACCGGACAGGCGCAGTAGGCCTTCGCGGAAGAGTTGCTCCATGCCGTGCGTGACGAAGTTGCGCGAGAAGAACTCTCTACCGTCACCCGCGTCATGAATCAGATCGGCCAGGTTCTCGATGCCCTGACTCATCCGGTAGTCTTGAATGACCGGATTGAACCGGCAGGCCTGCTTAACCGTCTTGATCATGAACGCTCTCCACTCTTGTTCTCGGTTTCGGAGTCGGGGATGGCAATGCCTCGCTGCTCGCAGTAGCCACGAATCAAGACCTCGATCATGTTCGCGATGGAGCGATGCTCCGCGTGAGCTGCGACGCGCAATGCCTCCTTCAAGCTCGGATCGATCCGAAAGGTCAGCGTGGCGGTTTTGCTGTTGGCCATAGCCTCTCCTGACTCCACTGCAAATGTACTGCATTCTACAGTATTGCTCATTCTCCAACAAGAAGTCGGCGTCTGCCGTCAATCGTGCGGGGGTTGGTCGGGCAGGAGCGAAGAACTGCGACGTGGCACCCCTGGCTTGGCGAAAAAGCTGCGCGCCAACGCCAACCCTCTTGGAGGGGTGGCTTGAGGCGAGTGGAACCATGAGGAATGCCATTCAGGAGTCGTGGACCGTAAGGGTGCAGGGACTCCATGAACGCGCTTTTTAACCAAGAAGCCAAGTGCCGGATGTGCGATTCGGCCAAATCGTCGAATCCACGCCCTCAAGGCCAAGGCGTTACTATCTGGCTCGGATTGCGGACGCGGGTTCGGTTCCGTGTTCCGCCACCAATACCCAAAATCCCACCCCTTATCGGTTGGGATTTTTTTTGCCCGTTCCCCCAGTGTTGGCGCGGTTTCCGGGCCTGGCCTCGCAAACGTTCTCGAGGCCATTTCCTTTGTTGGCGAGGGTTTAAAAGTCTGGCTGGAAAACGCAGGTGATCAAGCGCAGTGAACGGCATAGTTTTAAGACGCTGCCCAAGCGCTGGATTGTGGAGAGGACCTCTGCCTGGCTGAGTCAATCGAGAAGATAGAGCAAGGACTACGAGGTCACTGTCGCTTGAAGATCGCTTGCGTTCGGCGCACGGTCAGGCTTCTGAGCTGATTGAGAACAAGCTCTCAAAGCGGCGGCGTGCGCGGGCCAATACGGCGGTGCTGACATATACACGGCGTCCGCCCGCAACAGGGCCTCGGTGGCGGTCATCACGTCATCAATCAACAGCACACAGCGGCCTTGCAGGGCGGGCAGGCGCGCCAGAAACTGGGCGCCGAACCCGGCCGGCTGCAAGGCATCTTCATCACGCTGGACCCCGCGCGCGACACGCCCGAAGTGCTCAAAGCCTACGTGGCCAGCTTTGACGAAAGCTTCATCGCCCTGACCCCGCGCAGCCCCCAGGAGCTGGCCGCGCTGGCGCGCGAGTTCAAGATTTTTTACCGCCAGACG